>NZ_QHHW01000025.1:0-266809 GCF_003947325.1 Amycolatopsis sp. WAC 01375 | reverse complement strand
CTCACCCAAACCCACTGCGACGCCATCGCCCTACGCCTCAACACCCGACCACGCCCTACCCTCGACCTCCTCACACCAGCACAAGCACTCGACAAAGCACTACTTGCAACAACCAGTTGAAACCGCCGACCTTTCATGGCACCCGGCGAGCGGGTCAGCGCTCGGAGAAGAGCATCCCGCCCGCCGCCCAGTGTTCGGTGGGAATCTCGTTGATCGTCACCCAGACGCCTTCGGGCTTGCCGCCGCAGGTGCGGACGAAGGCATCGGTCACCTCGCGTACGAGGGCTTGCTTCTGCTCGGCTGTGCGGCCGGGGAACATCGAAACGCTGATCATCGGCATGGCCGGAACTCTAAAGGCCGCGGTCGTGCTTCCGGAGCCTGTCCACCGCGTAGGCGTCGCCCTCGAAGGTGAGGCGGACGGCGTCGCGGCCGAAGACGAACAGCAGCAGCTCGATCGGCGCGCCGATCACGGTCACCGTGTCCGGACCTTCCTTCACCAGCGCTTCGCGACCTTCGGGGGTCTTCAAGATCACGCCGACCGGCGATTTCCGCAGGTTCAGCTTCGAGGCCTGCTTCGCCGATTTCCACGCCGCCGCGTCCCGCGCGGGTTCGGCCGGACGCGGCTCCCAGCCGGACTGCCCTCGGCGGACGTCCTCGTGGTGCACCAGGAATTCCGGGCCGTTCACCAGTTCGTCGAGCGCGCCGATCGACGTCGGCCAGAACCAGGCGGGGCCCGACCGGACCTTGCCGACGACCTCGGACCAGGGCTGCGCGGCGTAGGAGTCCTGCACCCGCTGCGTGTACGACGCCAGCGCGGGGACCAGGATGCCGGGCGCCGCGTCGGGCCGCCGCTCGCGGACCAGCAGATGCGCCGCGAGATCCCGCGTCTTCCAGCCCGCGCACAGGGTCGGCGCGTCCGGGCCGACCTCTTCGAAAAGCTCGCTCAACGCACGACGTTCGTCTCCGGCGACTCCCATAGACCCCGACGTTACGCGCCGGTAGAGCCAGGGGAAATCCGGCGTGACGCAGGGCACCCGGCTCAGTGATGGAACGCGGTCCGCTGTCGCGGGCCGTGATCGAGCTCGGGAAGCAGGCGCCGGAGGTCGGCGAGTAGCAGATCCGCGAGGTCGTGCGTGAAACCGTTGCGCACCACGATCCTCAGCACCGCGAGATCGGTCCGGTGCGCCGGGAACGTGTACGCCGGGACAAGCCAGCCACGCTCGCGAAGCCGCCGCGATACGTCGAAGACGTCGAAGCTCTCGACGTCCGCCTTCGTCGTGAAGGCGAACACGGGCAGCTGATCGCCTCGCGTCAGCAGTTCGAACGGGCCCAGCTCGGCGATCCCGTCCGCCAGCTGGGTCGCCACGTCACGCGAAGCCTGTTGCACGGCACGGAAACCTTCACGGCCGAGCCGGACGAACGTGTAGTACTGCGCGGCCACCTCGGCGCCGGGGCGCGAGAAGTTCAGCGCGAAAGTCGGCATGTCGCCACCGAGATAGTTGACGTTGAAGACGAGCTCCTCCGGCAGCGCGGCCTTGTCACGCCACACCACCCAGCCGACGCCGGGGTAGACCAGCCCGTACTTGTGCCCGGAAGTGTTGATCGACGCCACCCTCGGCAGACGGAAGTCCCAGGTCAGCTCGGGGTCGAGGAAGGGCGCGATCATCGCGCCCGAAGCGCCGTCGACGTGCACCGGGATGTCCCAGCCGGAGCGTTCCGCCAGTCCGTCGAGCGCGGCCACGATCTCGGCGACGGGCTCGTAACTGCCGTCGAAGGTGGACCCCAGGATCGCGACGACGCCGATGGTGTTCTCGTCGCACCGGGCGATCGCCTCGTCCGCGGTGAGGTGGAAGCGGTCGCCGTCCATCGGCACCAGCCGCGGCTCGACCTCCCAGTATTCGCAGAACTTCTCCCAGCAGACCTGGACGTTCGCACCCATCACCAGATTCGGCTTCCCGGTGCGGCCCAGTTTCGACCAGCGGCGTTTCAGCGCCATCCCGGCGAGCATGCAGGCTTCCGACGAACCGGTCGTGGAGCAGCCCATGATCGCGGTGGGATCGGGCGCGTGCCACAGGTCGGCGAGGATGTTCACGCAGCGCCGCTCGAGTTCCGCGGTCTGCGGGTACTCGTCCTTGTCGATCATGTTCTTGTCGACGCATTCGGCCATCAGCTCGCGGGCCTGCGGCTCCATCCACGTGGTGACGAACGTGGCGAGATTCAGCCTGGCGTTTCCGTCGAGCATCAGCTCGTCGCGCACGAGCTGGAGCGCGGTATCGGGCGGCAGCGGGTCTTCGGCGAGGCTGTCGTGCGGGAGGCGGATACCCGCGGCGAGCGCGGGATACGCGCCGGCGTGCAGCGGGTTGGCTCCGCCCTTGCGATCCGGATCGGTCGCCTTCCCCTTGTGCAGCACCATGGACCGAACGTAGCCCGGCAGCGTGAAACCGGCACTCGGACTCGCCCTCCGCCAAGTGCAATGAAGGGGCCTTTCATAGCAAAATTTGCTATGAAAGGCCCCTTCATTGCACGCTAGAGCGGCGCGAGAGGGCGGGTCAGCCCTGCTGCGCCTGCCACATCCAGTGCGCCTTCTCGAGCTCCTGGGTGATCTCGATGAGCAGGTCCTGGGTGACCAGGTCGCTCTTGTCGGTCTCGTCGATGCGCTTGCGCAGCCGCTCGATCAGCGTGGCGAGGATGTCGACGATCGCGGCGACCGTGGCCTCGACGGACTGCCAGTTGTCGGGGTAGTCCGGCAGGCCGGAGCTCTCCACGACGGCCTTCGCCTGGCCGTTCGGCGAGATGCCGATGGCGTTGGCGCGCTCGGCGACCTCGTCGACGTACTGGCGCGCGGTGGCGACCAGCTCGTCGAGCTGCAGGTGCGCGCTGCGGAAGTTCGCGCCGACGACGTTCCAGTGGGCCTGCTTCGCGATCAGCGACAGGTCCACCAGATCGACCAGCGTGGCCTGCAAGGCGTTACCGGTGATCTCCTTGTCGGCTTCGCTCAGCGGACTCTTGATCGGAGACTTGCCCATATTCGGTCTTCCTTTCAGAAACTAGCCGGTTCGGGAATGGACCTGCCGCGGTCGGGATCAGACCGTCGCGGACAGCGCGACCTCGATGTTGCCGCGGGTCGCGTTCGAGTAGGGGCACACCTGGTGCGCCTGCTCGACGAGCTGATCGGCCTGCGCCTGCTCCAGGCCGGGCAGCGAAACGTTGAGCGCCACCCCGAGACCGAAGCCCTCGCCCTGCTTGAGCACGCTGACCTCGGCGGTCACGGTGGAGCCGTCCAGCGTCACCTTCGCCTGGCGCGCGACGAGCTGCAACGCGGAGTGGAAGCAGGCGGAATAGCCGGCGGCGAAGAGCTGCTCGGGGTTCGTCTTGTCCCCGCCCGGCCCGCCCATCTCCTTCGGGACCGCCAACGACTCGTCGATGACGCCGTCAGAGGACGTGACCTCACCGTTGCGGCCGTCGCCGCGAGCGGTGGCAACAGCGGTGTACAGAGCCTCAGCCATTCTTCGCCTACCTCCTGGTCTCAAGACACGCCCCGTTGAGCGTCTCTTCGGTGTCAACGTCCCGCAACCGCGAAACCTTGCCACCCCATGGCAGGCATCACGTCCGGGAATTACCCGGACGACGACGGAGGCAAACCGGCTAGTGACCGGCGCGACTCAAGGCGAACTCGGCGACCTGGGTTCCGATCAGGCGAAGGGTGCGGACGCTCTTCTCGTCCGAGGCGCCGCCCGCTTCGTCGAACTTGGTCTCCGCGGTGTTGATGGAACCACCCAATGGGGTGGCCCAGCCGCGCAGCGCGTGCGTGATCGTGCGCAGCTGCTCCAGCGTGGTCACCGCCGCCTGCCAGCCGAACGCGACGGCGGCGAGGCCGACCGCGCGGCCGTCGAGGTACGGACGGGCGTCGTCACGGAGGTCTTCGACGTAGTCCAGGGCGTTCTTGACCAGGCCGGACAACGCGCCGTGGTAGCCGGGCGAGACCACGATGATCCCGTCGGCGCGGCGGATCGCCTCGACGAGGCGCACGGCCCGTTCGTGCCGTTCCTCCAACGCGGTGTCGTAGAACGGCAGCACCAGCTCGGGACCGGAGATCAGTTCGGTGGTGACTCCCGCTTCGGCCGCGCTACCGAGCGCGATGCGCAGCGCGCGCTCGGATTGCGAGCCCTCCCGCAGAGAGCCGCCGATACCGAGGACATGCACCGCGTTCGTCGAAGTCACGCTTTCGAGGCTAACCCCTCTACTTAAGTGGAGGACCAGGATCTGGAACGGAGGTCTGCGTCACACCCGTTCGCCGCAACGGCGCCGGTTCCCGCTGGACGGCATACCTACTCGAAAGTAACCTGACCGGAAGCCCCCAGGAGGAAGTATGGCGATACCGCTCCAGATCCGTGCCGAGGCCGCGTTTTCGCAGCTGGCGTTCTGGCTCCCGAAGCCGGTCAGAAGGGCCATCGCCGGGCCGCCGCTCCGCCTCGACGGCCAAGAACTCGCACTGGACGCCCAGCTCCTGCTCCGCCTGCAGAAGCTTGCGAAGGCCTCGCTGGTGCGGGGAAGCGTCGAAGAGTCGCGCAGCATGCTCCTGGCGAGCAGGCATCTGGTCAGCGGGCCGACGATCGAACCGGTCGCCACCCGGGAACTGCTCATCCCGACGGGTGACGGCGACGTGCCCGCCACGCTCTACACGCCGGCAGGGCTTCCGGATCCGTCCGGGCTGCTGGTGTTCTTCCACGGTGGCGGCTGGGTGGTCGGCAGCCGCGCCTCCCACGACAACACCGTCCGCTACCTGGCGAAACAGGCGGGCGTGCGGGTTCTTTCGGTGGAGTACCGGCTCGCACCGGAGACTCGGTTCCCCGGCGCCACCGAAGACGCACTCGCGGCGTTCGAGTACGCCTTCGCGAAGGCACGCGACCTGGGCGCCGACCCGGCGCGCATCGCCGTCGGCGGTGACAGCGCGGGCGGGAACCTCGCGGCGGTCACGGCGCAGCAGGCGGTGAAACGCGGCGGCGGAGTCCCGGCGTTCCAGCTGCTGTTCTATCCGGCGACCGATTTCACCGTGCGCCGCCGCTCCCGGGAATTGTTCGCGGAGGACCTGTTCCTCACCGATACGGATATGACCTGGTTCGAAGGACATTACGTGCCGAAAGGCACCGATCTGTACAACCCGAAACTGTCACCGCTGCACGGCGACGTTTCCGGATTGCCGCCCGCGTATATCGCGACGGCCGGTTTCGACCCGCTGCGCGACGAGGGCGAGGCTTACGCGGAGAAATTGCGGAAGGCCGGGGTCCCGGTGGCGCTCAGCCGCCAGCCGGACCTGATCCACGGGTACATCAACTTCCTCGGCGTCGGGCGGCGGTTCCGCGAGGCGACGGCCGAAGCGGCGGGAGCCCTGCGGCTGGGCCTCGCACCGAAGTGAAAGCCGGAGCCCGAGTGAGGAGAAATGTCCCCACTCGGGCTCCGGCCCCCATATCGTGGCCCGCCGCCCTGCACGGCGAACCCTGACGATCCTCGACCGAACTAGGCCTGCCTCTCGGTAGCGCGTCAGCGCGCGGAAATATCAGGGCGTGGGAAGCGGAACGGGCGGGACCGGCAGCGGCGGGACCGGAAGTCCGCCGAGCAGCCCGCCGAGAATGCCGGTCACGGCCGCGAGCAGGGCTTTCACCAGGTCACTGACGATCTTCAGCGGTCCGGGCAGGTCCGGAAGCGACGGGATCGGCACCGGCAACGGCGGCAGCTGACGGGCCTTGGCCGCCGGGTCGGCCAGCAGCCTGCTGGACTCGACGGAACGGCCCTGTGCCAGGTCGCCGAGCTTCTGGGTCTCGGTCTGGATCTGGTAGCGCTTGCCCGCGGCGATGTCGCCGAGGACGGGGCTGAGCTTGTCCAAGTCCGCCCGCGTCTTGGCGACGTCTCCGGCGTAGGCCACCTTGGTGAGGCCGTCTCGCATCTGCAGCACCTGCGCGGCGAGTGCCTGCGTGTTCGACGAACCCTTTCCACCATCGGTGCTAGCCGTCGCGGCGCCGGCTGAGGCCACCGCCAACAGACTGCCTGCGGCGACCGCGGCAATCGTCCGGGCAATGTTGCCTTTCATTCCCTTACCTCCTGGCCTCTGGGACCTGACGAGGTAAATCGATACCCGCCGTATCGGCCGAACACCACCCGATCACCGGTTAGGACAGTTTTCTAACCCTTACGTGCCGGATTCATTCCAGGGGAAGACCCCCGCAATTGATTAACGTCGAAATCTTGTGCTTCCCCCTGAAGATCATCCTTTTCCCGCCGTTTTATGACCACCTGTGACCGATCGACCCGGTAGTGCGGTTCGTTCACCCACAGCGGTGTAAACGGTGATCGTTTCGCTTCATCACTCCGTCGGACAGGCGTGTCGCGCTGCTCCACTCGGGTTGTCCCCCACGCACGCCACGCCACCTTCTGGTTTCACATGCGAGTGGGGACATGGGAACGCCCCCGGTGCGGGCACCGGGGGCGTTCAGTGGTGGGAGCAGCCTCTCAAAGGAGGTCTTCTACTCACGGAAGGCGTCCGCGACCTTGTCGCCGAGGTCCTTGTCGACGTTTCGCCAGTACTCGAAGACGCGCTCGAGCACCGGACGCGAGACGTCGTTCGAGGCGTGGCCGATGATGTTGTTCGCGAGCCGCTCACGCTGCTCGTCGTCCATCACCTCGCGGACGAGCGTGCCAGGCTGGCCGAAGTCGTCGTCCTCGGCGTGGAGCTTGTACGCCGACCGGATGACCTCGTCCTCGACCCCGTAGCCCGAGGCGGTCTCGGAAGCGATCTCCGCGCTGGCGTGCGGGCCGCCGTAGGAGTTCGGCGCGTACACCGGGTCGCCCGGGTTGTTGTAGCGCATCGCACCGTCGCGCGAGTAGCTGTTGACCGGGGATTTCGGCGCGTTGACCGGCAGCTGCGTGTAGTTCGCGCCGATCCGGTAGCGGTGGGCGTCCGGGTACGCGAACAGGCGGCCCTGCAGCATCTTGTCCGGCGACGGGCCGATGCCCGGCACCAGGTTGGACGGCTCGAACGCGGCCTGCTCGATCTCCGCGAAGTAGTTCGCCGGATTGCGGTCGAGCACCCAGCGGCCGACCTTGATCAGCGGGTAGTCGCCCTTCGGCCACACCTTGGTCAGGTCGAACGGGTTGAAGCGGTAGTCCGCGGCTTCGGCGTACGGCATCACCTGGACGTACAGCGTCCAGCTGGGGTGGTTGCCCTGCTTGATGTTCTTGAACAGGTCGCGGATGTAGTAGTCCGAGTCCTCGCCCGCGATGCGGTCGGCGTCGGCCTGCGGCAGGTAGCCGATGCCCTGGTCGGTCTTGAAGTGGTACTTGACCCAGAACTTCTCGCCGCCGGCGTTCTCCCACAGATAGGTGTGCGAGCCGAAGCCGTCCATCTCGCGCCAGTTCGACGGGATGCCGCGGTCGCCCATCAGCCAGGTGACCTGGTGCGCGGATTCGGGCCGCAGCGTCCAGAAGTCCCACTGGATGTCGTGGTCGCGCAGGTGGTTGTCGGCGCGGCGCTTCTGCGAGTGGATGAAGTCGGGGAACTTGATCGGGTCGCGGATGAAGAACACCGGGGTGTTGTTGCCGACGAGGTCGTAGTTGCCCTCGGAGGTGTAGAACTTCACCGCGAAGCCGCGCGGGTCGCGCCACGTGTCGGGCGAGCCGTTCTCACCGGCGACCGACGAGAAGCGGACCAGGCTCTCGGTGCGCACGCCCGGCTGGAACAGGGCGGCCTTCGTGAACTGGCTGACGTCTTCGGTGACCTCGAGGAATCCGTGCGCGCCGCCCCCCTTGGCGTGCACGACGCGTTCCGGCACGCGCTCCCGGTTGAACTGGGCGTTCTTCTCGATCAGGTAGTGGTCCTGGAGCAGGATCGGGCCGTTGGCGCCCACCGTCAGCGAGTCGTTGTCGCTCGCGACGGGGATGCCCACGTTGGTCGTGGTCGGCAAGCTCACGCAGTGCCTCCTTGTTCGTGGTGGTGGAGCGGTCAGCTGCCTCCACCCTCTCGCTCAATCTGGAATCAGTCAAGAAAACACCCCGGGTCGGGTGACGGACCCCGCGAAATAAAGTTGCACGCGCGTACCAAGTTACGTTCTCATCGGACGTATGGCCCTCGCTCCGTACCGTCGCGTGTTAGCCGTGCCCGGAGTTCCCAGCTCGATGCTGCTGATGTTCCTGGCGCGGCTCCCGATGACGGCCATGGGCGTGACGATGACGCTGTACGTGGTCAACGACCTCGGCCGCGGCTACGGCGCGGCCGGGCTGGTCGGCGCCGCCACCACCCTCGGCAGCGCGATCGGGGCACCGCTCGTCGGCCGGTACGTCGACCGCTACGGGCTGCGGCCGGTGGTCGCGATCTGCGGGCTGGCCTCGACGACGTTCTGGATCAGCGCGCCGCATCTGCCGTATCAGGTGCTGCTGGTGGTCGCGCTCCCCGCGGGTGTGCTGTCGGTGCCCGCCGGAACACTCGCACGGCTGGTGCTCACCGCGCTCGTGCCGCTGGAGCAGCGGCGGGCGGCCTACTCGCTGGACACGATCCTGGTGGAGGCGTCGTTCATGATCGGGCCGTCGGCCGGGATCATGGCGATCACGCAACTGCCCGCGGTCTACGCGCTCACCGGTATCGGAGTCTGCTTCGCGCTTTCGGCGACGCTGATCTACCGGCAGAACCCGCCGATCCGCGCCGAAGCCGACGCCGGCGTGTTCACCGGGGAGCGGCCGACGGTGCGAAGCTGGCTCACCGGACGGCTCGTGATGGCGATGTTCATCGCCGCCGGCGCGCTGTTCTGCCTGGTCGGTATGGAACTCGCCGCCTTGGCGACGCTGCGCGCGAGCGGCGACATCGCCTGGTCCGGATTGTTGATCACGGTGATGTGCGTCGCGTCCGTGCTCGGCGGCGCGATCCACGGCGCGGTCCGGCGGTCACTCTCGCAGGGCACGCTGATGCTGCTGCTCGCGGTGCTCACCCTGCCGGTCGGGCTGATCGCCGGGCCGTGGTGGCTGCTGGCGATCGTGCTGTTCCCGAGCAACGTGCTGTGCGCGCCGACACTCGCGGCGAGCACGGAGACGGTCAGCGCGGCGGCGCCACCGCGGGTGCGCGGCGAGGCGATGGGCCTGCTGGACGCGGCCAGCCGGATCGGACTGGCGATCGGGAGCCCGATCATCGGGTTCGTGATCGACCATTCCAGCCCGGGCTGGGGATTCGCGGCCTCGGCGCTGGGCGCGCTGATGATCGCCGCGGTCGGCCTGTTCTGGCGTCGCTCCCGCACTCCCGCCCGGGTGCCCGCGCTCACTTCCTCCTGACGCGATTCGGCACCTGGTTGCGATAGTTGCGCACGCATCCATCGCAAGCAGGTGCCGAATCGCGGGAGACGAGCTAGGCGCAGACCTTGCGGAGGGTGTCGACCCGCTCGATGTTGCGTTTGGTCCAGTCCGCGATCTTGCCCGCGTCCTGGATGTTCTCCTTCTGGACCTGCAGATACGAGTCGGCCATGCCGGTGAGCGCGCCCGCCACGTTCTGCTCGCCGACGCTGTTCGCCAGCTCACGCAGGCGCTTTTCCTTGTCCGCGGCCCGCTCCTTGATGGTCGCCGGGTCCGGGTTGAGGTCGACGAGGCTGAGTGCCTCGGCGCACGCGCCGACCTTCGTCGCGGCCTTGTTCGTCTGATCGACGGCGTTCGTGACCTCGCTGCAGCCCGCCAGCGCGAGTCCGGCGGCCGCCAGGAGCGCCGCGATTCCCAACCTCTTCATGACGACCACAGTAGCGAGAAACGTGGGTGGTATGTCGGGTTCCCCCGGCACACCACCCCGCTTCACCCCTTGACGCAGACGACCTGCTTCAGATGCGCGACCACCTCGACGAGGTCGGTCTGCGCCTTGATCACCGTTTCGATGTCCTTGTACGCGGCCGGGATCTCGTCCACCACGCCGGAGTCCTTGCGGCATTCGACGCCGGCGGTCTGCGCGGCGAGGTCTTCGGCGGTGTACAGCTTCTTGGCCTTGTTCCGCGACATCCGGCGGCCCGCGCCGTGCGACGCGGACTGGAAGGACGACGCGTTCCCGAGGCCGCGCACGATGTACGAACCGGTGCCCATGCTGCCCGGAATGATCCCGAGGTCACCCGAACCCGCGCGGATCGCGCCCTTGCGGGTCACCAGCAGATCGACTCCGTCGTAGGTCTCTTCGGCGACATAGTTGTGGTGACAGCTGATCGCGTCGTCGAAGGTCGTCTGCGGGACGACGTCCTTCAGCGCCTGCTTCACGAGCGCGACCATGGTGGCGCGGTTACGCGCCGCGTAGTCCTGCGCCCAGAACAGGTCCCGCCGGTACGCCTGCATCTCCGGCGTGCCGGCGACGAACACGGCGAGGTCCGGATCCGGCAGGTCCGCGTTGTGCGGCAGCTTCCGCGCGACGGCCATGTGCCGTTCCGCGAGTTCCTTGCCGATGTTGCGCGAACCCGAGTGCAGCATCAGCCATACGCGGCCTTCGTCGTCGCCGCCCTGTTCGAGGCAGACCTCGATGAAGTGGTTGCCGCCACCGAGGCTCCCGATCTGGCGCGACGCGCGGTCGTGCAGGTCCTGGACGCCGGGATGCAGGTCGCCGAAGGACTTCCAGAACGCGTCCCAGCCACCGACACCGTGCACCTTCGCCGGGTTCACCGGGGTCTTGTGCAGGCCGAAGCCGACCGGAACGGCCGATTCGATCCGGCGGCGAAGCTTCAGCAGGTCGTCGGGCAGATCGGCGGCGGTGAGCGAGGTCCGTACCGCGCTCATCCCGCAGCCGATGTCCACGCCGACGGCGGCCGGGGACACCGCGTCGCGCATCGCGATCACGCTGCCGACGGTCGCGCCCTTGCCGTAGTGGACGTCGGGCATGACCGCGACGCCGTGCACCCACGGCAGGTTGGCGACGTTGTGCAGCTGTCGCATGGCCTGGTCCTCGACCGATGTGGGGTCCGCCCACATCCGGATCGGAACCCGCGAGCCTTCGACCGCCGTGTACATGATTTTCCCTTCGTGGAAACGTTTGTCGCCACAGAGCATGCACCGGCCGAAGGCCCCCGACAACGCAATTAGTCACCTACTTGCCCCCGACCGCGGTCAGGCGCCGGAGGGCGTGCAGGCAAGTAGGTGACTAATTGCGTTGTGGCGTCAGGAGTTCGCAGCGACCAGTTCCGCGATCTGGACGGCGTTGAGCGCCGCGCCCTTCCGCAGGTTGTCGTTCGACAGGAACAGCACCAGGCCGCGACCGCCGTCGACACCCGGGTCCGTCCGCAGGCGCCCGACGTACGACGGGTCCTGGCCGGCGGCCTGCAGCGGCGTCGGGATGTCCGACAGCTCCACCCCGGGAGCGCCGGTGAGCAGCTCGGTCGCGCGGGCGACCGAAAGCGGCTGCGAGAACTCCGCGTTGATCGAGATCGAGTGCCCCGAGAACACCGGCACCCGCACGCAGGTGCAGGAGACCAGCAGCTCCGGGATGCTCAGGATCTTGCGGCTCTCGTTGCGGAACTTCTTCTCCTCGTCCGTCTCGAACTCACCATCGTCCACAATGGACCCGGCCAGCGGGAGGACGTTGTGCGCGATGGGCCGCGCGTACTTCTTCGGCTCGGGGAAGGTCACCGCCGCGCCGTCGTGGGTCAGCGCGCCCGCGTTCGACGCCGCCGCGGCGAGCTGGCCTTCGAGCTCTTCGACACCGGCGAGCCCGCTGCCGGACACCGCCTGGTAGGTGCTCGCGACCAGCCGCACCAGGCCCGCTTCGGCGTGCAGCGGCTTGAGCACCGGCATCGCGGCCATCGTGGTGCAGTTGGGGTTCGCGATGATCCCCTTGCGCGCTTCCTTGATCGCCTCCGGGTTGACCTCGCTGACGATCAGCGGGACGTCCGGGTCCATGCGCCACGCCGACGAGTTGTCGATCACCGTGGCGCCGGCCGCGGCGAACCGCTCCGCCTGCGCCTTGGAGGTCGAGCCACCGGCGGAGAACAGCGCGATGTCCAAACCGGACGGATCCGCGGTCGTCGCGTCCTCGATGACGATTTCCTCGTCCTGCCAAGGAAGCTTCGAACCGGCGGACCGCGCCGAAGCGAAGTACCGCATTTCGGCGACCGGGAAACCCCGTTCGGCCAGCAGGCGGCGCATGACACCACCGACCTGACCGGTCGCCCCGACGACCCCTACCCGCAGACCTTCCGACATCAGCGACCACTCCCCGCGTAGACGACGGCTTCTTCGTCGCCGCCGAGTTCGAATGCCTCGTGGATCGCGCGCACCGCGTCGTCGAGCTGCGCGTCCCGGATCAGCACGGAGATCCGGATCTCCGAGGTGTTGATGATTTCGATGTTGACGCCCGACTGCGCGAGCGCCTCGCAGAACGTCGCCGTGACACCGGGGTGCGAACGCATCCCCGCGCCGACGAGCGAGACCTTGCCGACGTGGTCGTCGTAGAGGACCGACTCGAAGCCGATCTCCTCCTTGATCTTCTCCAGCGACCGCACGGCCTTGGCGCCGTTGGCCTTCGACAGCGTGAAGGTGATGTCGGTGCGGCCCGAGACGGTGCTGGACACGTTCTGCAGCACCATGTCGATGTCGATCTCGTCGTCGGCGATCACCCGGAAGATCCTGGCGGCGGCACCGGCGTGGTCCGGCACTCCGGTCACCGTGATCTTGGCTTCGGAGCGGTCGTGCGCCACACCGGTGATCAACGCTTGTTCCACGGGGATCTCCTCGATAGAACCGGTCACCGTGGTGCCCGGCTTGTCACTGTAGGAAGAACGGACTCGGATCGGGACGCCGTAGCGGCGCGCGTACTCGACGCAGCGGAGCATGAGGATCTTCGAACCGCTGGCGGCGAGTTCGAGCATCTCCTCGTAGGCGATGGTGTCCAGCTTGCGGGCGTCGGGCACGACCCGCGGATCGGCGGTGTACACACCGTCCACATCGGAATAGATCTCGCAGACGTCGGCGTTCAGCGCCGCGGCCAGCGCGACGGCCGTGGTGTCCGAACCGCCGCGGCCGAGGGTGGTGATGTCCTTGGTGTCCTGCGACACGCCCTGGAAACCCGCCACCAGCGCGATGTAGCCCTGGTCGAGGGCTTCCGTCACGCGGCTGGGGCTGACGTCGATGATCCGCGCGTTGCCGTGCACGGACGTCGTCACCACGCCGGCCTGCGAGCCGGTGAACGACCACGCCTCCGCGCCCTGCGCCGAAATCGCCATCGCCACCAGCGAGTTGGAGATGCGCTCACCCGCTGTGAGCAGCATGTCCATCTCGCGTTCCGGCGGCGCCGGGTTGACCTGCTGAGCCAGGTCGAGCAGCTCGTCCGTCGTGTCACCCATGGCGGAGCAGACGACGACCACGTCGTTGCCCGCCTTCTTGGTGGCGACGATGCGTTCCGCGACGCGTTTGATCCGGTCGGCACTTTCCAGCGACGAACCGCCGTACTTCTGGACCACGAGGGCCACGCCCGAACCTCCTCGACGGGCCGGGCGTGCTCCTGGTGGGCACCGAGGAGCCCCCGCGTCCCTTATTTGGGCGAAAGCCTACCGGGGTGACGCACGCTCGCCACCCTCGTAAGTGGTCCTGACCACCACTTCGAGGACTCCTGGAAGTAAATCTTCCTTAACACCAACGAAATAGTCGGAGGGCTTTCACTTTAGTGACGGAGAGCACCCCTTGTTATCGTCCCGTCGTGAAGAAACCCGCCGACACAAGTACCCCGATCGCGTCGATCCTGGCTCACCGCTGGAGCCCGCGCGCCTACGACGAGTCAGCGATCGTCACCGAAGACCAGCTCCGCGCGCTGCTCGAAGCGGCCCGCTGGGCGCCGTCGTTCGGCAACACCCAGCCCGCCCGTTACCTGGTCGGGCTGCGCGGCACGCCGTCGTTCGACCGCATCCTCTCGACGCTCAACTCGGGCAACCGCGCGTGGGCCCAGCGCGCCGGGCTGCTGCTGATCGGCGTGATGGTGACCACGAACGAGAAGGGTGACGTCCCGTACGCCGAATACGGGCTGGGGCTGGCGAGCGAGAACCTCGTGCTCCAGGCCGTCGACCTCGGCCTGATCGCGCATCAGATGGCGGGCTTCTCCGCCGAAGCGGCGAAGGACTTCTTCGGGCTCCCCGACGACGTCGTCCCGAAGGTCGCCATCGCCGTCGGCTCGCCCGCGGACGCCTCGGTGCTCGAAGAGGACTGGCGGATCGAGCGCGAGAAGGCGCCGCGTGAGCGAGTCCCGCTGGCCGAATTCGCCTACGCCGACACCTGGGGCACAAGCGCTTTCTCCGAGTGAGGAAGCCATCGCAGAGCGAGAGATCCCAGCCCGGCGTGCAGCAGGCTCAGCACGGCGACGGCGATGTGCAGACCCGAGACGAACGCCTCCTTCGCGTCAACGACGGCAGCGGACGCGATGCCGGGAACCTGGAGGGTTTCGCCGAGCGTCGGCGCGAGGCCCGGGCCCGCCAGGCGGAACACCAGCGCGGCGAGCGAACCCATGAGCGCGATGCCCAGCGCGTTGCCGATCTCGTTGCTCGTCTCGGCGATCGCGCCCGCCGCTCCCGCCCGGTCGGCGGGCACCGCGGCGACGGCCGTGTCGGCCACCACACTGAACGAGATGCCGTAGCCGGCACCGGCGACCACGGTCGACGCGACGTACCAGCCCGCTCCGCCCGTGACACCGGTCATGAGCAGCAGGGCGAGCCCGGCGGCGATGGAGAAGTGGCAGACCACCAGCGCCACGCGTTTGCCGATGCGGTCGACCAGCGCGGGTGTGGTGACGCACATGATCGTGAGCACGGCCGCCCCCGGCAGCGCGAGCAGCGCCGCGTGCAGAACGGGGAGGCCGAGCACGGACTGCAGGTGGATCCCCGACAGATACGCGGCCGCCGACCACGCCGCCAGCGGCAGCAGCCCGGTGACGATCGCGATGGTGAAGACGCGGTCGCGGAACAGGGAGAAGTCGACCAGCGGGTGGTCGAGGCCCCGCTGACGCCGGGCGAACCACACCAGCAGCACCGCTCCGGCGATCCCCGCGGAGACCGCGACCACGGACAGGCCGTCGGCGGCCGCGTGTTTGATCCCGTAGATCGCGAGCAGGAGACCCGCGGCGGAGAGCACCACGCTGAGCACGTCGACACGTCCCCGTCCCGTGGCCCGCACCTCACGCAGCAGCACCGGCGCGAGCGCCAGGAACACCACGATCACCGGCAGGTTGACCAGGAAGACCGAACCCCACGGGAACCGCTCCAGCAGGATCCCGCCGACGACCGGGCCGATCGCGAAACCGGCGGCGAACGCGGCCGCGAAGACGCCGATGGCCTGCGCCCGTCGCCGAGGGTCGGTGAAGAGTTCGCTCAGCACCGCCAACGCGGACGGCAGCAGCGTCGCACCCGCGAGCCCCATCAGGGCCCGGAACGCGATCAGCAGCTCCGGGCTCGGGGCGAACGCCGCCCCCGCCGAACCGATGCCGAACACGGCCGCGCCGATCATCAGCAGCTTCAAGCGGCCGTACCGGTCGCCGATGGTGCCGAACGCGACCAGCAGCGAGCCGACCGCGAACCCGTAGACGTCCAGGATCCACAACGCCTGATCGGCCGTCGGGGTGAGCGCCTGGCTGATCCTGGGCATCGCGAGGAACAGGATCGAGCCGTCCATGGAGACCAGGAAGACCGGGCAAAGGATCACCAGCAGGCCGAACCAGGCCCGGGAATGCTGTCGTGTCATGCCGTCGACGGTGCGCGGTCGCCGCCGCGGCAACCATCCCCGTGGCGTGGGTACACCCAGCAGGTACACCCACGAGGCGGGCGAAGTACTTAGGCTCGGAGTCATGGAAAGCCTCGGCGTGTACCTCAAGAGCCGTCGTGACCGGGTTACGCCCGACGAGATCGGCCTGCGCACGTACGGCACTTCCCGCCGCGTGCCCGGTCTGCGCCGCGAGGAACTCGCCCAGCTCGCCGGAGTGAGCGCCGGGTACTACACGCGGCTGGAGCAGGGCCTGGCCGAAACCGCTTCACGACAGGTGCTCGACGCGCTCGCCCGCGCGCTCCGGCTCGACGACGTCGAGACCGTCCACCTGCACAACCTCGCCCGGCAGTCCCCGCTCCCGAAGCTGTCCGACCCCGGCCAGGAGGATCCGCATCCCCGCGTCCTCGCGCTGCTGGAGAACCTCGGCGAGGCCGTACCCGCGCTCGTCTTCGGCCGTCGCGGCGACGTGCTCGCGTGGAACCACGCCGGGCACGTGCTCATGGCCGAACACCTCGATTTCGGCGCGCCGTCGGATCCGGAACGGCGGCCTTCGCTGCCGCGCATGTTCTTCCTCGACCCGCTCACCCGCGACCTGCACCGGAACCGGGCCGAACTCGCCCGCGTCCACGTCGCCTATCTGCGGTTGACCGCGGGCCGCCACCCCACCGACGCCCGGCTGGCCGCGCTCATCGGCGAACTCTCGATGCGCAGCGACGAATTCGCGACCCTTTGGGCGACCGGCGACGTCGCCGACTGCACCGTCGGCGCCATGCATCTCCAGCATCCGACGGTCGGCACAGTGAGCGTCGATTACCAGGTGTGGCTCCAGCCGGACAGTCGCGACCACCGGCTGGAGATCTACACACCGAAGGATCCGGGTTCCGCCGACGCACTGAAGATCTTGACGCATTTCGATCGGGAGTCGTGAGTGGCGACTCCTATGTCGTGAAGGGTCTCGTCTCAAAGGGACCCTTCACGACATACCCAAGACCGCGGATCATGGGGCTTTACACGGTCTCGTCCGCGTCGTGAAGTTCCAGGCGGACGACCCGAAAGCCGCCATCGAGGCCTACGAACGGCTCGCGCTCAGGTGAGGCGATAAGTCCCGGCCACGATGGCCTGAGCGAGTTCGGTGACGCTCTCCTCCCGGGCGAAGGCGTGCGCCCGGAGCATGGCCTGCGCGTCCGAGACCGAACAGTCGTGGGCCGCCATCACCATCCCGGTGGCCTGATGCACCACGACCCGGCGGTCCAGGTCGCCGAACAACGGGTGCACAGGAAGTCCGTCGGCGAGGTCGAGCCGCACGGCCGGGTTCAACGCGGTTTCGGTCAGCGCTTCGGCGAACACTCCCACGGACCGGGCCACCCCGACGTCCGGTTCGGCCTCGGACCGATATGCGGTGAAAGTCCCCAACAAGGCTTCCGGCAGGCCCAGCGGCGCCGAAACCACCGCGTGGATCCCGAATTCCCGCGCGGCGGGGCCGAACCGGGGCCACCGCCAGGAGAGCTCCGGTTCGCTGCAGACACCGGCTCTCAGCGGCGTATCCCGTGACGGCCCTTCACCGAGGACTTCTTCGAGGTCGTGCACGCGGGCGGCGACGGGATCGGACACCACGACCGCCGAATCCCGCCCGGCGATGCCGAACAGGGTCACCACCAGGCTCTCGACGCCGGACGCGTCGGCCACCGCCGTCATGAACGCCGGGGGAACGACGGCCGGTTCCGCCGGCCGGTCCGCCCAGCGCCCGACGGCGTCGAGGTAGCCGGAGTGCAGCGTCGCCGCGGCACGGTGTTTGCGCTCGGTCGCCCGGTGGAGTTCCGCCATCCGGCGATGGAACGGCCGCATGGCCTCGGTGGCCGTGCCCAGCAGGCCTTCATGCCGCCGGGCGACGGCGGCCGCGCGATCCGCGCGCCCGCGCTCGGTTTCGATCAGTCCGCGCAACGCCGACGGGTCGTACCGGCCACCAGTGCCGTCCCACATGGGCTGAGCGTACGCCCGCACCAGGCCGGCCGAAGTGACCCGAATGGCTGAGCCCCAGGGGTTTTCGGTCTTCCGGCGGAGGACTAGCGTTGAGTGCACAGCGCCTCTGACAACTGCAATCCGCAGGAAGGCCGCTTCTGATGCGAAAACGCGAAAGCTGGGTCGCCGATACCTTGCTGGAACTGGCCGACACGCTGGCCCCGGCCCTCGACCCGGTGAATTATTGGCTTTGTGTGGCGGATCGGTACGCCCAATTGATTCCCTCGTCGTCGATCCGGCTGGCCGCCTTCGGCGTCCACGACGCCTTGCCCGTCGTGGTGAACACGGACGAGCGGCTCGGCGAACCCGGGATCGGCGGCATCCTCGCCGAAGAGGGCCCTGGAATCGACTGCTGCGAAAGCCGGGGGCCGGTCGTCGGCGTCCGGCTCGACGAGGCGGCCGAACGCTGGGAACGGCTGGCGCCCGCCTCCCTTTCCCTCGGTTTCCGCACCGTGCACGCGTTTCCGTTCAGCCGCCACGGAGAGGTCCTCGGCGCGGTGACGATCCTGACCACGGACACCACCCGGCTGCCGGAAGCCGACGTGCGCATCGCGGTCGCGCTCGCCGACGCCGCGACGATCGGCATGCTCAACCACCGGGCGATCACCGGGCTGACCGCGACCTCGGAACAGCTGCAAGGGGCGCTCAGCAGCCGGGTGATCATCGAGCAGGCCAAGGGACTCGTGTCCGCCCGGCTGGAGATCGGCACGGACGACGCTTTCCTCCTGATCCGCCGCTACGCGCGCAGCCACAACCTGCGGATCGGCGAGGTTTCCGAAAGCCTCGTCGGCCGCCGCACGACCGCGGCCGACCTGGTGGTGGCGCTCAACGAGCACGTGATGAAGGCGAACCGCCGCCCCTGACTCAGTTGGGCTGCCGCTTCTCGATCATCAGCACGACGCCGCCGCCCGGCCCCCGCAACGGCGAACAGCTGACCGACGCGACGAGTGACCTGCCCTTCCTGTCCACCGCGTCGATCTCGACCGGATCCGCCCGGTGCCCGGTCTCGTTGCAGGCCTCCACGACACCGCGGAGCGTGGTCGTGGGCAAGCCGAAGTCCAGGTCGAAGAAGTCCTGCCGGTAGACCTCGCCGGTACGGAGGCCCCACAGTTCCTCCGCGCCGCGGTTCCAGCTGCGTATCTGGAGTTCGCCGTCGAGTACGACCACGCCCGCCTCGACGCTGGCCAGCACCCCTTCGAAGAACATGCGCGTCTCGTCGAGCTCCGCGGTCCGGATGCGCATCTCCTCGTTCATCGTTTCGAGTTCTTCGTTGCCCGACTGGAGCTCTTCGTTGGTGGTCTCCAGCTCTTCGTTCGTGGACTGGAGTTCCTCGTTCGTCGTCTCGAGTTCCTCGATGCTCGACTGGAGTTCCTCGTTGACCGTCTCGAGTTCCGCGTTGGTGGACTGGAGTTCGGTGTAGGCGGTCGCCAGATCCTCCTGCACGCGTTTCACCTCGTGCTGCAGCCTGGTGGCTTCGGTGGTGTCGACGAACGTGATCGCCGCACCGATGTCCTCGCCGTCGACGGTGATCAGTGGCCGGACGATGACGTCGAAGTACTGCGCCTCTTCCGCGCCCCTCCGGCGCCACACGGAGTCGAGCCGGATGCTGCGGCGCTCGCTGTGCGCCTGGTCGATCACCGCCCGGAGCTCGATCGGCCGGTAGGACACCTCCAGATCGTGGAAAGGCCTGCCCACGTCGTGCGGGGAGAGCCCGAATTGGAGCCTCGCCGTACCGTTGATCAGGGCGACCGTGCCGTCGCGGTCGAGCCCCAGCACGGAATCCGGTGAGGACGCCAAGGCGAGCTCGCACACCTGCCGCCGCCGGGTCGCGTCCCGCGTCCCCGCGCCCGCCCGGGCGTCGAACCGCGCGGACTTCACCGCCGGACCGCTCGATCGCAGCTTGAACACCCGGTTCCGGATGTTGGCGACGTCGAAGCGGACGCCGTCGGAAAGCAGCATTTCGGCCTTCCCGAGGAACAGGTGCCCGCCTTCGTTGAGCGCGAAATGGAACCGTTCGATGATCTTCGCCTGCGCCTCGACGTTGAAATACATCAGGGTGTTGCGGCAGGCGAGCAGATCGACCCGGGAAATGGGGGCGTCGCGCGTGATGTCGTGCCTGCCGAAGATCACCCGGCGGCGGAGGTCGCGCCGGAAAGCGAACAGGTTGCCGGTCGGCTCGAAGTACTTCTTCTTCAGTTCGCCGGGAAGGTGCTCCAAGGACTTCGCCGGATACAGCCCCGTCCTCGCCTCGCGTAAGGCTTCTTCATCGACGTCGGTGCCGTAGATCTTGACCCGTCTGGTGCTTTCCTCGATACCGAGTTCTTCCGCGAAGATGATCGCGAGGGAATACGCCTCTTCCCCGCTCGAACAGCCGGCGCTCCAGATCCGGATCTCCTCGTCGGCCCCGACCTTCGCGACGAGTTCGGGTACGACGGTCTTCCGCAGATAGCTCCAGGCTTCGGCGTCACGGAGGAAACTGGTGACGTTGATCAGGATGGTGTTGAACAGTTCCGGGAACTCGTCGGCGTTGGTCTCCAGGAAATCGCGGTACTCGCCGTACCCGGCGATCTTCACCGTCTGCATCCGCTTCTGGATCCGGCGGGCCAGCGAAGTGCGTTTGTAACCGGTGAAATCGAAACCACGGGAGTCCCTGATGAACGCCAGCAGGGTTTCGAGTTCCTGACTGTCTTCGATTTCGCCGTCCGGCGCGGTCATACCGTCCTCGTTCCGTTGACCAGGCCGACGAGCGCACCGGCGACTTCGTCCAGTGGCAGCACCAGGTCGACCGGCACGGCCTTCGCCACCGCGTGCGGCATTCCCTTGAATTCGGCGGTCTCCGGATCTTGGGAGACAACGGTACCGCCACCGGCCTTGATGGCCGCGGCGCCCGCCGCACCGTCGGAACCCGTCCCGGTCAGGACGCAGGCGAGTGCCGCCGGACCGTGCACGGCGGCGACGGACTCGAAGAGCAGATCGGCCGACGGCCGCACGAACTTCACCTGATCGGTCACCGTCAGACCGGCCACGTCGCCGGATTCCACCAGCAGGTGGCGGTCCGGCGGCGCGACATAGACGACACCGGGCCTCAGGACGTCACCGGCCTCGGCCAGCTTGACGCTGAGCGAAGACCGGCGGTCGAGGATGTCGGCGAGGAGCGTTTCGCGGCGAGGGTCGAGATGCTGGACGACGACCACGGGCACGGGAAAGTCCGCGGGCAGCGCACCGAACACCTCGATCAGCGCCTTGACCCCACCCGCCGAGGAGGCGATCGCGACGATCTCGTAAGCCGCCTCGTGGCGGCTGGGCCCGGGCATATTCCGAGCGTAGTGCCCCCGGCCCCACGAAGCGCGCTTCCGAATGGTTAGGCGGAACCGCCTACGCGCCGGATGATCTTCGCGAGGATGCCCGTGACGACCATCCAGAAGATCGCGGCGATGCCGTAGTTGATCAGCACGCGGAGCTTGGCGTCTTCGGGCATGAAGAGGTCCTTGAAGCCCAGCAGGAGCCCGTCGGCCCAGCCGCGGACGAACGACACGATGCCGTTGTCGGGGTTCGCCTCGCCGATCACGAAGACGACGTGCAGCACCAGGATGGCCGCGAAGACCAGGCCGACCCAGCGGACGACGCTCGCCAGTATCCCGGCCGCGCGCCCGCCGCCTGCCCGCCAGTCGACCTTGCGTCTGGTCGGCTGATCAGCGGTTTCCTTCTCTTCAGCGTGGTCGCCCATGCCGGGCAGTGTGGCACGCCTCCTGGTCCGATTGCTACCCGCGAGTAACCCGAATGGGCGCCACCGTGGTCACGGTTCGATCGCGGCCCGGGTTTCCTTTCGGGAGATCTCGCGGTTAAGGTGGCGTCGTGGCTCGAGCTCTCCTGCTTCGCTGCCGCGACGGGGCCTGATCGGACCGGCTCCCCGTCGCGGGGCTTCGTGGTGCCGGTCGTCGCACCCGATTCTTCAGGAGAACCCTCCCCTCATGAGCATCCGTAAGCCCACGCGCCCGGCCCCTTCAGAGCAGGCTTCGTGGAACACCCAGCGCGGCACTTCGATGCCCGTACACCGCTATCGCCCCTGGTACGACCTGGTCGAGGACATCTCGCTGCCCGACCGCACCTGGCCGGACAAGCGCATCGACACCGCGCCGCTGTGGTGCGCGGTCGACCTGCGCGACGGCAACCAGGCCCTGATCGACCCGATGTCGCCCGCGCGCAAGCGCAAGTTCTTCGACCTGCTGGTCCGCATGGGCTACAAGGAGATCGAGGTCGGCTTCCCGGCGGCGTCGCAGACGGACTTCGACTTCGTCCGCGAGATCATCGACGAGGGCGCCATCCCGGACGACGTCAGCATCCAGGTGCTGACCCAGTGCCGCCCGGAACTGATCGAGCGCACCTTCAAGGCGCTCGAAGGCGCGCCGCGCGCGATCGTCCACATCTACAACTCGACCTCGATCCTGCAGCGTCGCGTCGTGTTCCGCGAGGAGCGCATCGGCATCACGAAGATCGCTTCGCAGGCCGCTGAGCTGGTCGTCGACTACGCCGCGAAGCAGCCGGACACCGACTTCCGCTTCCAGTACTCGCCGGAGTCCTACACGGGCACCGAGCTGTCGTACGCGCTCGAGGTCTGCAACACGATCACCGAGATCTGGCAGCCGACGCCGGAGAAGCCCGCCATCCTGAACCTGCCCGCCACCGTCGAGATGGCGTCCCCGAACGTCTACGCCGACTCGATCGAGTGGATGCACCGCAACCTGGAGCGCCGCGATTCGGTGATCCTGTCGCTGCACCCGCACAACGACCGCGGCACCGGCATCGCCGCCGCCGAACTGGGCTTCCAGGCAGGCGCGGACCGGATCGAAGGCTGCCTGTTCGGCAACGGCGAGCGCACCGGCAACGTCGACCTGGTCGCGCTGGGCATGAACCTGTACAGCCAGGGCGTCGACCCGCAGATCGACTTCTCCGACATGGACGAGATCAAGCGGACCGTCGAATACTGCAACCAGCTGCCGGTGCACGAACGCAGCCCGTGGGCCGGCGATCTGGTGTTCACCGCGTTCTCCGGCAGCCACCAGGACGCGATCAACAAGGGTCTCGACGCGATGAAGGCCGCCGCCGACAAGGCGGGGGCGCCGGTCGACGAGCACCCGTGGGAGGTCCCGTACCTGCCGATCGACCCGAAGGACATCGGCCGCAACTACGAGGCCGTCATCCGGGTGAACTCGCAGTCCGGCAAGGGCGGCGTCGCCTACATCATGAAGGCCGAGCACCAGCTCGACCTGCCGCGGCGCCTGCAGATCGAGTTCTCGAAGGTCGTCCAGCGCCACACCGACACCGAGGGCGGCGAGGTCGACCCGACCACGATGTGGAACGCGTTCTCGGCCGAGTACCTGGAGCTGAAGACGCCGCTGGAGCTGGTCCGCCAGCACGTCAGGGACAACGGCGACGGTGAGTACGACATCACCGCCACCGTCCGGGTCGAAGGCGACGAACACGAGGTCACCGGCCGCGGGAACGGCCCGATCGCGGCGTTCTTCGACGCGCTGTCGACCGTCGGGTTCGACCTGCGACTGCTGGACTACAGCGAGCACACGCTCTCGCCGGGCGACGACGCGCGCGCCGCGTCGTACATCGAGTGCGCGATCTCCGACCGGGTGTACTGGGGCATCGGGATCGACCCGTCGATCGTGACCGCTTCGCTGCGGGCCGTCGTCTCGGCCGTGAACCGGGCTCACCGGTAGTTTCGCTTCGCGCGTCAAGGCCCCCTTCCCTCGGCTGAGCCGAGGGAAGGGGGCCTTCACGCGCTTCACCCCGGAAGCTTTGCCGTATCACGCGTGTCTGAAGGCGTAACTCGCGTGATTACAGCCGTAACTCGCGTGATTGAAGCCGTAAGACACGGTGCGATCCAGGCTCGGGTGAGTTACGCCTTCAATCACGTGAGTTACGGCTTCAATCACGCGAGTCGCGTGATCCGGCGAGAGGACGGGAGCGCTAGAGGGCCTTCACGGCGGCCAGGATGTCGGCCGGGTCGGTGCGGGTGGTGTAGTCCGGGTGCACGTCGATGTAGCGGATGACGCCTTCGCCGTCCACGACCAGGACGGTCGGGTACGGCAGTTCCCATTCCGCCGCCCCATTGATCTTCTCGACGTCGCCGATGAGCGTGTCGAAAGTCGGCTTCGTCTCCGGCGTCAGCCGGAACGTGATGCCGAGTGCGCGCCCGAGCCCGTTGTCCACATCGGACAGCACGGCGAACTCTAAATCCTTTGTGGACAGTGAATCGTCCGGCAGCTGCGGGCTGACCGCAACCAGCTTCACGCCCAGGTTTTCCAGCTCCGGCAACAGTTCCTGCTGATACGTGCGCAAGGCCAGATTGCAGTACGGGCACCACGCGCCGCGATAGAACACGACGACCGCGGGCCCGTCCGCGACCCGGACCTGATCGCCGCCGGCGTCCGGCAGCGTGAGCTCCGGCATCGCCGTCCCCGGCTTCGCGGCCGCCTCGGCGACCACTCCGACGAACGTCTCGCGGTCGGCCTTGAGCACCTCGGCGACCTCCGCCGGAACGTGGCTCGCGACCGAGGTCCGCAGCTCGGCGAGGTCGGTGTTGAGATCCCCCATGGTCGGCTCCTTCTGTTGTACTGATCGGTACAGTGTGCTCGACTGTACTATCCGGTACATGAGTGGTCAACCGGCGAAGACCCCGCGAGGGCGGATGACTCGGGACGCGATCGTCGACGCGGCCGCCGAGCTGATGTACGTCAACGGCGTGGCCGGGACGAGCGTCGACAAGGTGCTCGCGGCCAGCGGCGCCGGGAAATCGCAGATGTACCACTACTTCAAGAACAAGGACGAGCTCGTCGAAGCGGTCATCGCCCGCTTCCTCGAGAAGATCCTCGGCAACCAGCCGACCATCTTCGAGCTGCACGACTGGGCCGATTTCGACCAATGGGCGAGCGAGATCCTGGCCATCCAGACCACCCCCAAGGGACCGATCGCCTGCCCGCTCGGCAACCTCACCGGCGAACTCGGCGACGACCCCAAGATGGCGCCCCTGCTCGACAAGGCCTACCGCGAATGGGAATCACATCTCGAACGCGGACTGAAGTCCTTGCAAGCGAAGGGAAAGCTCGTCGACGACGCCGACCCGGCCAGGCTCGCGCAGGCCGCGATGGCCTGCGTCCAGGGCGGCCTCCTGATGGCACACGTGCGGCACGACATCACGCCGATCGCCGACGCGCTCCGGATCGCGCTGGACCACCTGAAGAGTCACGCTCGCGCGTGAGCGCCGCGACCTCGTCGGCGAGCGCGTCGAGCACCTTCGCCACCGCAGGCCGCGAAGACGCACCAAGCCGGTAGACCGCCTCCACATGCCGCGCCGCCTTGATCCCGGCGAGCGGACGGCAGACGAGACCACTGCCGCGACGAGTGTCCATTGTGTACCGGGGCAGCAGCGCGATCCCGTGCCCGGCGGCGACGAGCCGCTCGGTGATGCGGAAATCATTGATGCGCTGGACGACCTGCGGGCGCACGCCGGTGCGGATGATCAGCGACTGGAGGATGTCGTCGACCGGGAAGCCGGCGTTGACGCTGATCCAGCGTTCGTCGGCCAATTCGGCGAGCTCGATGCGGCGCCGTTTCGCGAGCCGATGCCCCGCGGGGAGCGCGACGTCGAGCGGTTCACGCAGCAGATGCCGCGTCTCCAGCCGGTCCGAGCCGAGCGAAGGCGCGTGTTCGTCCCGGTGCGCCACCACGATGTCGTAATCCGCGACGAGCCCGGGGACCTCGGGCGGGGTCATGTCGACGTCGCGCACGATGACGTCCAGTCCGTCGAACTCCGCCGTCCGGTGCAGCAGTCCGGGCAGCAGCATCAGCCCGGCCGACTGGAAGATCGCCATCCGCACGCGGCCGCGGGGAGCGCTGCGGTAAGTGTCCAATTCGGACTCCGCGCGTTCGAGGGCGGCGAGCACGTCGTCCGCGCGGGCGACCAGCGCGCGGCCCGCGTCGGTCAGCCGCAACCCTCTCCCGGCGGGTTCCGTGAGCGCGAGACCGACGTCACTCTGCAAGGCGCGCAACTGCTGGGAAACCGCGGACGGGGTGCAGTGCAACGCCTTCGCGGCCGCCGTCACGCTGCCGCGGTCGGCGAACTCCCGCAGGGTCCGCAACCGGCCGATGTCCATGCCGCCAGCATATGTGAAGCCGAACTGAACGATCGCTGCAAATATTCTCGCTGGTCCTAAATGGTCGTTACCCGTAAGAGTGAAGACATGCCCGCCCGCGATCGTCTGCTCGCCCTGCTCGTCGCCGTCCTCTGGGGCTGCAACTTCCTCGCCATCCACGCCACCCTCGGCCAGTTCCCGCCCGTCTTCGCCGGCGGGCTGCGCTTCGCGGTCATCGCCATCCCGACGATCCTGTTCGTGCCGTGGCCGAAGGTGAAGATCCGCCACTTGCTCGGCTACGGGCTCGGGTTCGGCACCGGGCAGTTCGTGTTCCTCTTCATCGCGATGGACACCGGCATGCCGACCGGTCTCGCGTCGCTGGTGCTGCAGGCTTCGGCCCCGTTCACCGTCCTGCTCGGCGCCGTCTTCCTGCGGGAACGCGTGTCCGGACGGCAGCTCGCCGGGATACTGCTCGCCGTCGCCGGAATGGCGACGATCGCCTGGCAGCAGGCGGGGAACGCCGCCCTGCTGCCGGTGATCCTGACCCTGCTCGGCGCGCTGAGCTGGGCGTTCGGCAACCTGAGCACCCGGCAGGCGGCACCGGACAACCCGCTGAACTTCGTCCTCTGGATGTCGGTGGTGCCGCCGCTGCCGATGTTCGCGCTGTCGCTGGTCATGGAGGGCCCCGCCGAGATCGGGCACTCGCTGAGCACGCTGGGTACCCCGACCGGCCTGATCGGCCTCGGCGGGCTCGCCTACGTGGTGCTGTTCGGCACGATCGTCGGCTCCGGGATCTGGACGTCGCTGATGCGCCGCAATCCGGCGGGCGTGGTCGCGCCGTTCTCCCTGCTGGTGCCGGTGGTCGGGCTGTCGATGGCGTTCCTGGTGCTGGACGAGCGGCCGTCGCCGCTGGAGATCGTCGCGGCGGCCGTGGTCATCGGCGGGGTCCTGTTCGGTTCGGCGAAACGCCGTGTGCGCGAGCCGGACTTCCTCCCTGAAGCCGAAACACCTCAGCCCACTGGCGTGCGGTGAGGGTTTTGGGCAGGGCCGTCGGCGGGATCCGCTCCTCCTGAAGCCAGCGCCGGGTCTCGCGGGACGCGCCGAGCATCTCCGCGATCCTCCGGCCCCGGCCGGTGAACACGCGCCGCACGAAATCCTGATAGCGCTCGCGGTCTTCGACGAGCGGACGCTCCCGGCGGGTCATGGTCAACAGCCCGCCGTCGACGCCGGGCCGAGGCCGGAACGCCGTCGCCGGGACCCTGCTGACCAGCCGGAACTCGAACCACGGCCACCACTGCGCGGTCATCATGGTCGCGCCGCCGACACCCGCGCGGCGGCGCGCCACCTCCCACTGCGTGAGCAGCACGGCGTCCGTCCACATCGGAGCGGTGAGGACACGGCGCAGCAGCGCGGTGGTCAGGTGGAACGGCAGATTGCCGACCAGCACGTACGGCGTCGGCGGCGGGGTGAACCGCAGGAAGTCCGCGGTGACGATCTCCGTCGGCGGCTGGACGCGGCCCGCCAGCCTCGCGGCGCGGCGGTCGTCGACTTCGACGCCGGTCAACCGCCTGCCCAGCCGTTGCAGGGGCAGGGTCAGCGCGCCGTCGCCAGGGCCGATCTCGATGATCGGCCCGTCGGTGACGGCGACGAGCCGCACCACGGTTTCGATGGTGTTCCGGTCGATGAGGAAGTTCTGGCCGAGTTCATGACGGCCAGGACGTTGTGTGCGCAAGGGATCTCCGCGGCTTCGAGGTGAGCCGGGCAGCACGAGGCTGGCCCGGCGATGACTCGCTCGGGCGGCGGTTCCTTGCTGGACGCTGGGGATCCGCCGCTAGGCGCGGCGGGTCCTGGTGAACGCGGAAGCACACATGGCGGCGAAACTACCTCGGGCCGGTGTGCTCCCGCGAACGGTTTTACGCGCCGATCCGGCTCGTGCCGAGGTGCTCGACCGGCCCGGACAGCGCGGCCTTGACCCGGCGCGTGAGGTCGTCGGTGAGCACTTCGGTCTCGCCCTTTTCGAGCCCGTCGACGACCTGGCGGGCGACGTCACGCGGGTCGTTCTTGGGGATGTCGAGGCCCTGGGTCATGTCGGTGTCGATGTAGCCGAGGTGGACGCCGACGACGTGGGTGCCCTGCTCGGCGAACTCGATCCGGAGCGAGTTGGTGAGTGACCAGAAGGCCGCCTTCGACGCGCCGTAGGAACCCGAGCCCGCCGCCCACGACAGGATCGAATGCACGTTGACCAGCGCTCCGCCGTCTTTGAGTCGCGGCGCAAACGCTTGCGCGATCCGGAGCGCACCGAAGACGTTCGTCTCGAAGACCGGGCGGTGCGCGTCGACGTCTTCGGTGAGCAGCGAGCCGAGACCGAGGACCCCGGCGTTGTTGAAGACGACCGTGGCGTCACTCGCCCGCCCGGCCAGCGCGCGGACGGATTCCGGATCGGTGACGTCGAGCGGGAGCGGCACGATCCGCGGGTCGGTCTCCTCGCGCGGCGACCTGGCGGTCGCGTAGACCTTGGCGGCGCCGCGGTCGAGCAGTTCGGCGACGAACGCCTTGCCGAGTCCGCGCTGTCCGCCGGTGACCAGGACGACGGCGCCTTCGATGGAGGTCATGACTTGCTCCTTTGACAGAAGTGTTCGGCTTTTGCCTCTGTCGTCAGAATGGAGACGCGGGCCGACAGAGTCAAGTACGCTTGACCTATGTCATGGACCGCGACCGACCGATACCGGTTACGCACCGCCCCGTCGGGGTTGGCGCTCGTTCAGGACTTTCTCAACACGAAGGCGATCAAGACACACGGCCTCGACCTGCTGAGCGACGCCGACTTGGCGCGCCCCTGGGCCACCGAAGCACTGGCGGAATGGTCGCGGACCCGGGACGCCGACGTGCCCGAGATCACGTTGGGTCCGGGCGACCTTCGCGCGCTTCGAGAGCTTCGCGGGTCGTTCGTTTCACTCCTGGACGGCGTCGACGTGGCCGTCGAGAAGCCGATCAAGGCGGATCTTGCCCTGCGGGACGGCGTCGTCCGGCTGTTCCCGTCCGGCACCGGGCGGCAGTGGCTCACTTCGGCGCTGTGGACGGAAACGCTGCTCGCGCAGCAGGCCGGGATCTGGCCTCGGCTGAAACTGTGCCGGCTCGACGGCTGCCGTTCGGCCTTCTACGACGTTTCGCGCAACAACAGCGGAGTCTGGCACGACGTGCGGACCTGCGGGAACGTCGCGAACCTGCGGGCGGCGCGGGAGCGGAAGAAAGCGCTCAGCTGAACGAGGCCAGCGCCGACGGGATCGGGATCTCGCCGCCGATGACGTCGAAACCCTGGTTCTCGGTGAGCGGCTCTTCCAGCGTGCCGACCAGGACGGCGGCGACGTCCGCGCGGGAGACGCGGCCCGGTTCGAGATGACCGGCGACCTTGACGTGCCCGGTGGGGTGGTCGTCGGTGAGGGTGCCGGGGCGGACGATCGTCCAGTTCAGGCTCGAACGGCGGAGGACGCTGTCGGAGATCTGCTTCGCCATCAGGATCGACCGCACCAGCCGATCGCCCTGATCCGGCGCGTCCGCGAACTGCGCGGAAAGCTGCACGAACCGCGAGACACCCGCCTTCTCCGCCGCGCGGATCGCGGTGATCACGCCGTCGCGGTCGACGAGATCGACCGAGGCCTGATCCGGATCGGGCGCGCCGATCGCGCTGATCACCACCTCGGAGCCGGCGAGCGCCTCGACGAGGTCGTCCGCGTCGGCGGTGACGTCCGCGACCACGGTTTCGGCGCCGAGACCGGCGACCTCCTCCGCACGGCGACGGCTGCGCAACCCCGCCCGCACCTGATGTCCCCGCCCCCGCAGAAGCCGGACCACGTGGATCCCCGTCCGCCCCGACGCACCCAGCACTGTGACCCGCATTACACGAGTCTGTCCGAAGACCGCCGCTTTTGCCCGGTCACGCGCCCGCCGCAATTAGTCACCTGCTTGCGGTGCGGCTTGGCCTCGCGGCGGGCTTGGCGCCTCTCCGACCGGGGGGCCGCGCGTGTTGCGAAAGCCACTTTCGCAACCTTGAGCGTTGCGAAAGTGGCTTTCGCAACGCGTCCGGTCACGCGCCCGCCGCAATTAGTCACCTGCTTGCGGTGCGCGTGAAGGCCCCCTTCCCTCGGCTGGTCACTCAAAACCACGGCCGAGGGAAGGGAGCCTTCACGCGCTTCACAGCTGGAGCTAGAGGATCTCCGCCGCCGAGCCGACGTCCGGCAGTCCGCCGACGTCGGGGTTCAGGTCTCCGGCGTCGACGAGTTCCGCCTTGACCTCGTGCGGTTTGATCCGGCCATCGCGGATGTCCTCCGCGTAGTGGCAGGCGACCCGGTGCCCGGCGCCGATCTCCCGCAGCTGCGGGCGGTCGGTGTCGCACAGGCTCTGCTGCTTCCACGGACAACGCGTGTGGAACCGGCAGCCGGACGGCGGCCGCGCCGGCGAGGGCAGGTCACCGGCGAGCAGGATCTGCTCCCGGCTGTCCTCCACCACCGGGTCCGGCACCGGGATCGCCGAGAGCAGCGCCCGCGTGTACGGGTGCAGCGGGTTCTCGTAGAGCGCGTCGGCGTCGGCCTCTTCGACCAGCGAGCCGAGGTACATCACCCCGATGCGGTCGGAGATGTGCCGCACCACCGCGAGGTCGTGCGCGATCACCAGGTAGGTGAGCCCGAGCTTCTCCTGCAGATCCTCCAGGAGGTTGACCACCTGAGCCTGCACCGAGACGTCCAGCGCGGACACCGGTTCGTCGGCGACGATCAGGTCCGGCTCGACCGCGAGCGCCCGCGCGATGCCGATGCGCTGACGCTGGCCGCCCGAGAACTCGTGCGGGTACTTCCGCAGCGAGGACTCCGGAAGACCGACGGCGGCCAGGAGTTCGCGCAGCCGCTTGGCCGTCGCCTCCTTGTCGCTGGCGAGGCCGTGCGCCCTCATTCCTTCGGTCAGAATGGATTCCACCGACTGCCGAGGGTCCAAAGAGGACATCGGGTCCTGGAAGACCATCTGCATCCGGCGGCGTGCCTTGCGCAGGTCCTCGCCCTTGAGGCCCGCGACGTCGGTGCCGTCGAAGACGACGTTGCCGTTCGTCAGCTCGGTCAGCCGGAGGATCGCCCTGCCCAAAGTGGACTTCCCGCAGCCGGATTCCCCGACCAGACCGTAGGTTTCACCCTTGCGGATGGCCAGATCGACGCCGTCCACGGCGTACACATACCCGACGGTGCGGTCGAAAACGATGCCGCGTTTGATCGGGAAGTGCACCTTGAGGTCGTTGACCTCGAGCAGTACTTCCTGCTCCGGTACCGCGTGCGTCATCGGGCCCCTCCTCGTGCGGCCACGGCCGGGATCACCGGGTTGTGGCAGCGCAGCAGTCCACCGCGATCGGGGGTCAGCTGCGGTGAAACCTCCCGGCACACGCCGAGAGCGTTCGGGCAGCGGGGCGCGAAGGCGCAGCCGCCGTCCCACGGGATGTTGTCGGAGACGGATCCCTTGATGGGGATCAGTTTCTCGCCGCGGCCCGCGTCGAGCCGCGGGATCGAGGCGAGCAGGCCGTGCGTGTACGGGTGCCGGGGCTCGGCGAACAGCGAGTGCCGCTCGGCCCGCTCGACGATCTTGCCGCCGTAGAGCACGTTGACCTCGTCGCAGAGTCCGGCGACGACACCGAGGTCGTGCGTGATCATGATCAGCGCGGTCCCGGTGTCCTGCACCAGTTCCCGCAGCAGCGCGAGGATCTGCGCCTGGATCGTCACGTCGAGCGCGGTGGTCGGCTCATCGGCGATGAGCAGCCGGGGACGGCAGGCGAGCGCGATCGCGATCAGCGCGCGCTGCCGCATCCCGCCGGAAAGCTGGTGCGGGTACTCGGAAAGCCGCCGTGCCGGGTCGGGGATGCCGACCTTGTCCAGCAGTTCCGCCGCCTCCACCGACGCCGCCTTGCGCGACATCCCGCGATGCCGCTCCAGCACCTCGGTGATCTGAAGGCCGATCGGGATGACCGGGTTCAGCGAGGACAGCGGATCCTGGAACACCATGCCGAGGTCGCGGCCGCGGCGGTCCCGCATTTCCTTGTCCGACAGGCTGAGCAGATCCGTGCCTTCGAACGACACCGAACCGCTGACGTGGTTGCCGCGTTTCGCGAGCAGCCGCATGATCGCCAGCGAGGTCACGGACTTGCCGCAACCGGACTCACCGACGAGGCCGACCGTCTGGCCGGGTTCGACGTCGAAACTGACCTCGTCCACCGCGGTGAACGGCTTCTCACCGCGCCGCTGGAAAACGACCTTGAGATCGCGTACTTCGAGGAGTGCCATCGTCACATCACCGCCTGTTCTTCGGATCGAGGGCTTCCCGCAAGGACTCACCGAGCAGCGTGAACCCGAGCGCGACGATGATGATCGCGATGGCCGGGTAGTACGCCAGCTCGGGGCGGATGTCGAGGAACTGCCGAGCGCTGCGGCTCAGCATGATGCCCCATTCCGCCCGGTTCGGGTCCGGGTCGCCGAGACCGAGGAACGACAGCGCCGCCGCCTCGAGGATGGCGGTCGCCAGGGTCAGCGTGGCCTGCACGATGACCGGGCCGAGCGAGTTGGGCAGCATGTGCCGCAACACGACCGCCCTGCGTTTGACGCCGAGCGACGTCGCCGCGAGCACATGGTCGCTGTTCCGTTGCGCGAGCATCGAACCACGCAGCAACCGCGCGAAGATCGGCACGCTGACCATCGACACCGCGACGATCACCGTCCACTGGCTCGGCTTCTGGAACAGCGCGGCGACCGAGATCGCCAGCAGCAGCGACGGCACGGACAGCATGACGTCGACGAGCCGCATCAGCACGGTGTCGACCCAGCCGCCGAAAGCACCGGCGAGACCACCGATGATCATGCCGACCACGACGCCGATGATCGTCGCGAGCACACCGACCAGCAGCGTGTTCTGCGCGCCGACCAGCAGCCGCGAAAGGTAGTCGCGGCCGAAGTCGTCGACACCGAGCGGGAAACCGGGCTGAGCGCCCGGAATGATGCCCTGGCCGAGGATGACCTGGCTCTGCAGATACCGCTCGTAGGGATCCTTCGGCGCCAGAAGCGGCGCGAAGATGGCCACCAGCAGGAACAGGCCGGTGATCACGGCGCCGGTGATGGCCACCGGGCTCCGCATCATCCGGCGCAGCGCCTCGCCACCGAGGCTGTGCCCCTTCGCCGACGAAGCCGCGAGCTTGTCGATCGGCTCCTTCTTCTTGTTCAGCAAAGTGTTCATCGGACACGCACCCTCGGGTCGATGAGCCCGTACGAGACGTCGACCAGCATGTTCACCAGCACGTAGACCAGCGCGCCGAACAGCAGCAGCGCCTGCAGACGCGGGTAGTCACGCCGTTCGATGCCTTCGGCGAGCAGGAAGCCGAGGCCGCGGAAGTTGAACACCCGCTCGGTCAGCACGGCGCCACCGAGCAGCGCGCCGGTCTGGAGACCGATGACGGTGACCACCGGCAGCAGGCCGTTGCGGAGCACGTGACGGCGCCGGACGATCGGCTGGGTCAGGCCCTTCGAGTTGGCCGTGCGGATGAAGTCCTCGTTCAGCACGTCCAGCACCGAAGCCCGGGTGATCCGCACGATGACCGCGAGCGGGATCGTGGCCAGCGCGAACGCCGGGAGGATCAGGTGGGCGATCGCGTCCCAGGCGGCGTCCCATTCCTGGGTGATGATGCCGTCGAGGACGGCGAACCCGGTGACGGTGGTGGCGTCGAGGCCCGCCATCTGACGGCCCTGCGAGGGAAGTCCCAGCGGGGCGGCCAGCAGGTCCTGCATCATGTAGCCGAGGAAGAACACCGGCACCGCGACGCCGACCAGGCTCAGCACGATGATGACGTTGTCGACGGCCCCGCCGCGGAAGCGGGCGGACAGGTAGCCGAACGGGATGCCGAAGCCCACCGCGATGAGCATCGCGCAGAAGCCGAGCTCGAGGGTGGCGGGCAGGAAGTTCCCGATCTCCGACATGACCGGCTGGGCGGAGACCAGCGAGTTGCCGAAGTCGCCGGTGATCGCCCGGCCGAGGAACTTGAAGTACTGGACGAAGATCGGATCGTCGAGGCCGAGGAGCTTGTTCAGGTCGGCGATCTTCTCCGGGGTCGCCTTGTCACCCAGGAGGGCGCCGGCGGGGCCGCCGGGAAGGGACCGAAGCCAGGCGAAGATCAAAATGGACAGGATCAAGAGCGTCGGTATCGCTTGTAGCAGCCGACGCACGAGAAAACGGAGCACGTGCGTTCCTTTGTTGCCAGCCCGGGAATGGGCCACAGGGGGCGGGCGCGGTAGCGCCCACCCCCTGGTGGCTTAGTGGTGGTGGATCAGTTGACCGTGACGGTGTAGAAGCGCTCGTCGGTCAGCGGGCTGGCGACCAGACCCTTCACCTTCGGGCCGACGACGATCGCCGGGGGGCCGTAGGAGATCGGGATGGCGGGCAGGTATTCCATGATCTGCTTGTTGACTTCCTGGTACGCCTTGGTGTGCGCCTCGCCGGCGGGCGCGGCGTCCGCGGCGGAGAGGGCGTTGAAGAGCTCGGGGTTGCTGAAACCGAACTCCGCCTTCTCGCGGCCGAAGAAGGTGCCGACGAAGTTACCGGCGTCGTTGTAGTCACCGGTCCAGCCGAGCAGGTGCACGTCGTGCTTGCCCGCCTTCTGGACGTCGTCCTTGTAGCCACCGTTCCACGGCTTGGCGATCGGCTCGACCTTGATGCCCATGGCCTTCATGTCCTCGGACAGCGAGGTGAAGATGTCGGCCGGGTTCGGCATGTACGGCCGGGTGACCTCGGTCGGGTAGTAGAACTTGAGGGTCATGCCCTCGGCGCCGGCCGCCTTCAGCAGGTCTTTCGCCTTCTGAAGGTTGTAGTCGTACTTGGTGACGTTCTCGTTGTAGCCGTCGATCGCCTTCGGCACGAACTGCGTCGCGGTCTCGGCGCCCTCGGGGAGCTTCGACTTCACGAACTGCTCACGGTTGAGGCCGTACGCCAGCGCCTTGCGGACGTTGGGGTCCTTCAGCTTCGGGTTGTTCTTCTGGTTGATGCCCAGGTACAGGATGTTGAACGACGGGCGGATGAGCACCTGCTCGCCGTCGTTGCGCAGCAGGCCGTAGTCCGCGGGCGACGGGTAGTCGTAGCCCTGGATGTCGCCGGCCTTGAGCGCCTGCTTGCGGGCGTTCTCATCCGGGATGACCTTGAAGACCAGCTTGTCGAGCTTGGCCGTCTGGGTCGGCGAGTCGGTGGCCTTGACCAGCGTGATCTCACCCTTGGCCTGGTCCCAGCTCTCGAACTTGAACGGGCCGGTGCCGGTCGGGTGCTTCAGCGCGTACTCCGGGTAGGAGAACGAGTCACCGCTCTGGGTGACGGCGTCGGCGTTGTACTTCTTCAGCGCGTCCGGGCTCTGGATGGACAGCGACGGAAGGGTGAAGGCCGCCGGGAAGGCGCCCTTGGCCTTGTTCAGGTTCAGGACGGCGGTGGACTCGTCCTTGGCCTGGCAGTCCTTGAACACCGGGTCGCCGGAAGCGTCGCCCTCGTTCTTGGCGAAGCCCTCGAAGACGTCGCCGTAGTAGATCATCTGGCTCTGGGCGGCGGCGCCCTTCATGTTGAACATGCGGTTGAAGTTGAAGCAGACCGCTTCGGCGTTGAACGGGGTGCCGTCGTGGAACTTCACGCCCTTCTTCAGGGAGAAGGTCCAGGTCTTGCCTTCGTTGCTGCCTTCCCACTTCTCCGCGAGACCAGGCTCGAGGTCCGCTGTCCCCGGCTTGTTCATGATCAGCGTGTCCATCATCTGGCGGATGATGCGGAAGGTTTCACCGTCGTCGTTGAAGAGCGGGTCGAACGTCTTCGGGTTACCGGCGGCTCCGAAGACCATGGTGCCTCCCGAGCCACCCCCTGCGCCTTCTTCACGCTTCGATTCGGCACAGGCGGAAATGGAGACCGCGAGTGCGCCGGCAAGCCCGATCAGGGCCACACGGCGTGCTCGGGTCACCCGCAGTTGCTGCATCTGGCACCCCTTGAGGAGATATTCGGTGTTTAGGCACCGTCGGCGTCGATCGGTCGAAACTCGAACTCCGCGGACGATCGGTGTGCTCGCCGACACTAGCGGGAACTCAGCCCGCACTTAAGCACGCGAGGTTACGATCGCGCTACACGACGGCCAATACGACCGCAAAGTGTCCGCAATTCTGGACGGAGTGTAATCAATTCCGGACCACTAACGCGCAGAGTGCCGGGTCACTGACTCAAATGGGTGCTTACCGCTACTACCAATGGGTCACTGACAAAACAGGACATCCGTGGGTATCGGGCCCCTCTCACAAGTGGTAGGGCCTCCCTGCACAAAGGTGCCGTGCCGAGTCCTGAAGTCCGTGAAGGCCTCCTTGAGGGACCCAGAGTCCCTCAAGGAGGCCTTCACGGACAGCTGAACGTGTGCACGGGCGGTAAGTGTCGGCCCGCAGCCGGCGCCCTCTTGCCCGGCCTGAGGTACATGAAGGACTCCTTCCTTGCGCCAGGCGCAAGGAAGGAGTCCTTCATGTACTCGGCAAGGTGTGAAGGTCGAGTTTCCTCGGCTGAGCCGAGGGAAGGGGGCCTTCACGCGCAGCCGGAACCCACGTAGGTACCCAAGACACCCTTGGCTCTAACCCGAATCGCCACTCACGACCACCTGCACCCGGTCCGCCGCGGCACGGGTCCCGTCCACGGCGAACCACCCGCGTTCGAACAGTTGCCAGCGCCGGAGGTCCACACGGGATTCCTCGCCGTCGCGGCCCGTCGCACGGTCGAGGCGTTCGGCCTCGTTCCCGCCGTCGAGCCAGGTCAGCAGCGACAACGACGGCCGGATCCGCGCGCGGCCACTGGAAACGCCTTCCAGCACCAGGACGTCGGGGGCCGGGATCTCGACTTCTTCACCCGGTCGAGGGGTGCCGCTGGTCCAGTCCACGCGCCGGTAGCGGCCGGGCCTGCCCGCGCGCAACGGTTCCAGTACCCCGGTTTCCAGGCGCGGCCACCATGAGACGGGCTCGTCCCAGGTGGCGAACTCGTCGGTGCTCACCAGCGCGACGTGAACGCCGCGGCCGGCGAGTTCGGCCACGATCTTCCCGGCCAGCGTGGACTTCCCGGAGCCGGACGGGCCGTCGACGGCGAGCACGCGGACGGCGCCCAACCTCGGCGGGGCCGCGAAAAGGGCGTCGATCAGCGTGCGCGTGCGGGGCTCACTTCGGGGAGCCCTTTGACGTTGTCGGGCGCGGCCGTCCTGGCTTCGAGCGCGGCGACGCGTTCTTCCAGGTCACGCTGGGCGTCGGCGAGTTCGCAGCGGAGCAGCGCGATCTCCTCGACGGAGGTCCGGACCTCTTCTTCGAGATGCCCGACCTCGGTCGACAGATGCAGCGCGACCAGTGCGAGCACCACACCGGCCAAGAGGAATACGAAGTTCGACGGCGTCTGAACGCCGGTTACCCGGGCCAGGAAGTCGGCGGCCTGCGGAACGAGGGCGAGCACGACCACGCCGACGGCGAGGACGAGCCAGACACCCGCGTACTTTTCCCGCAGTTTCCGCCGTCGCATCATCTCGAGGACGACGAACAGCACGAGACAGGCGACGACGATGCTGAGAATGCGCCAGCCAGCCATAATCAGCTCCTTTTACGCCGAATCCGACGAGTCGACGGCGGGGCGGCGGCGCACCAGCGCCAGCAGCAGGGCGAGTCCGGCGCGGCCGAGGTAGACGGCCGATTTCACCGGCGAATGGCTCGGCGTTCCGGCCGCCCGTTCGCGCATGATCACCGGGATTTCCTTGATCTTCAGTTCGGCGCGGATCGCCATCACGAGCGATTCGACCGTGTCGCCGAGGTATTCGGCCGGGTAGTACGCGGCGAACAGTTTGATCGCGCGCGGGCCCATCGCCTTGAACCCGGAGGTCACGTCGGTGAGCTTGGTCTTCCCGAGCCGGGAGAAAACGAGCGAGAGCGCGACCATCGCGTATTTCCGCGGGCCGCTCGCCTTGTACGAACCCTTGCCGGCGAACCGCGAGCCGATCGCGATGTCGGCGTCGTCGAGCGCGTCCAGCAGGGCGGCGACCTCGTCGGGATCGTGCTGGCCGTCCGCGTCCACCTGCACGACGACGTCGTAGCCGCGGGCGGCGGCGTACCGGAAGCCGGTGCGCATCGCCCCGCCGACGCCGAGGTTCACCGCCAGGCGGGCCACCTCCGCGCCCGCCGCGCGGGCGAGTTTGGCCGTGTCGTCGGACGAGCCGTCGTCGACGACCAGCACGTCCATGCCCGGCAAGGACTGCTTGACCTGGGAAATGACCGCGCCGACACTGGCCTGCTCGTTCAACGCGGGCATCACGATGAGTACGCGGCGGGTGGTCACGGACGTACTGGACACTGGATCACTCTATCTTCTTACTGGCCGTGAGCGGTGTCGGACCCGGCGGGCGCGCCATCGGCGACCACACCTTGCTGACCTTCGATTTCGTAAACCGACGCGTCGAGGTTGTGGAAGACGCGTTTGAAACCCGGAGTGATGTCGAGGCGCTGGAGACCCACCGCGGACTGCGCGTTGGAGGCCACCTTGCCCTTGCCGACGAGCACGTAACGCACCTTGAGGTCGGTGAGCGCCTCGCGCACGCGCGGCTCGCGGTTGATGTCGTTCAGGAAGACGCTGAGCCAGCCCGCCTTGGTGGTGAACTCGGCGCCGTAGTTGGTCCACTCGACCGGTTGAACCCCCGAAAGGGCGTACATCCACACCGAGCCGTCGGCCTTGTCGTTCATCACGCGCTCGCCCGGCACGACGTGCTTCCCGAGCCAGGCGTAGGCCTCTTCCTCGCCCTTGCTGACCGAGGGACCCTCGCCGTAGTTCATCGCGAGCCGCGCGGAGTTGCGGCCGATGTAGCCGCCCTTGCTCAGCACCGTGACGACCAGGCCGACCACCACCGCGCCCGCGATGGCGGCGGTGACCGGGTTCAGGCCGGGCCTGCGCTCGCCGAGCTTCTCCGCGATCTTGCCCGACGTGGTGTGCACGAACTCGCCGAACGCGACGGCGCCCGCCAGCGGAACGAGCGCGCCGATCCGCCAGTGGTCGTTGTAGAACACGCCGGTCAGGGTGTGGATGAGCGGGGTCTCCAGCGAGATCGTCGCGGCGAACAGGCCGCCGAGTACGACGTACGCGCCGACCATCCAGAGCATCCGCCGGTGCCGGACCAGGAAGAACACACCGATGATCGCCGGGATGCCGATCCACCACTGTGGGAACGACGCCATCGGCGAGAACGTGATGGTCTGCCCGAGCGCGCCGGACACGCTGGTCTCCGACGCCCAGAACGCGCTCGTCACTCCGCCCGCGTTGTAGAGCGCGGGCAGGACCTGTGGCACGCCGAGTACGACCGCCACCACGATCGTGGCCACCAGGGAAGCAGCGCTGCGGCGCCAGTCGATCTTCTCGAAGCGGAACAGCACCGCGAGCAGGATCAGCAGGAAGTAGACCATGATCACGAAGATCAGGCTGGTGTGCAGGCCGGCCAGCCCGGCGACGCCGACGCCGATCGCGACCGGTCCGGCGACGCCGTTCGGCTTGAGCAGCAGGCGGGCGAGCGCGAGCATCGCGGGCACGAGCGCCACCCCGGCGACGTACGGCCACAGCGGACCGCGCCACAGCGAGTCGTACGGGAACGCGGTGAACCAGGTGGACACGGCCGCGGCGGCGGCGGTCGCGAGGACCGGCATGCGCCAGGCGCGGCACATCGCCGCGACGCCGACCGGGACGGTCAGCACGACCATGAGCGCCGCCAGGTTCAGCGTCGGCATCATCGTCAGGCCGCCCTTGCCGAAGATCAGGGCGAGCAGCGCGTGGTAGGTGTCCGGGTAGAAGTAGTCGTGCTGGTTCGGCAGGTTCGCGATGGTGCCGACGGTCGACGCGCGTGCGTCGCCGTGCTCGGCGATCCAGCGCACCAGGTTGCCGTGGAACGGGGCGTCCCAGCCCTGCTGGACGTTCTCCAGGGTGTGCGAACCACGCAGGAAGGTGACCAGGCCGACGCCGAGGCCCACCACGACACCGGCGCCGATCAGCAGGTGATCGCGCAGAGAGCGTTTCGTCTCGTCGTCGTCGTCTTCTTCGTCCTCGGCCCACTCTGGGTGCCGCTTCGCGGTGAAGCGGAGCACGAGGAACGAAAGGCCGAAGCCGACGAGGGACAGCAGCAACACCCACAGGCCGACGTTCAGCATCGTCCAGCGGATGCCGAAGCGGCCGAGGATCGGGACGCCGATGGCGACGAGGCCGAAGGTCAGCAGCGGGGCCGCGGCGGCGAGGGTCCAGCCGCGCAGCCTGATCGCGGCGCCGAAGACGAGCCCCGGCAGCCAGAACGCCAGCAAGACCAAAAGAACGTTCATCGAATTCGCTGTCCAACCCTATTCGGCGTCAGGAACGCCACCGAAGTTCGCGGCGCGCGATGGCGCCGCCACACTATCGAGACGTTTCGGAAGGCCGCGCGTTGCCCGGCCCGGGCGTGCCGCGCACCACGAACGCCATGACGACAAGCAGGCCGACGGTCGGTCCGGCGGCGAGGCCGACGACGGCGCGCACGACGGTGTCGCCCGGGAAGAACAGCAGGACCAGCGCGGTCGCGACGACGACGGCCGCCCAGGTGATCAACACCTTCGTGGCCTTGGCCTGCGCGACGAGGACGGCGGCGAGCAGCTGCATCGCGGCCAGCAGCACCGAGGACCAGACGAGCCCGGCCATCCACCAGGCCTCGGGGTTGTTCTTGGCGTCGTAGACCAGGCGCACGACCCACGGGCCGATCAGCCAGCCGATCAGCGCACCGAGTGCCGCGAGCGCCAGCGCACCCACCGAACCGAGCGCGAGCAGCTTCCGCAGCCGGTGCTTGCCCTCCTCGGTGCTGGACAGACGCACCACGGTCGGCACCGCGAGGGCCTGGACCGGCGCCATCAGCGTGAGCGGCGTCCTGGCCACGAACAGGGCGAGGAAGAGCACGCCGAGCTTGTCCTTGTCGCCACCGGGGGCGAGCAGGCTGACCAGCGCGGGGTACCCGGTGATGACGCTCGCGGTGAGCCCGGCGCCCGCGAGGAGCATCAGCATGTTCTTGACGATCGGCTTCGCGGGCACGTCGGCTTCGAGCTTGGGATCGACCAGCTTGGCGGCACCACGGGCGAAGAGCAGCCAGGCGAACGAGCCGGTCGCGGCGGCGATGGCGAACCAGTAGACCTGGGTGAGCCCGGCGACCACCAGCGCGGCGACCACCAGGATCCGTACGGCCGCCTCGACCAGGATCAGCCAGGAGTAGGACCGGACGTGGTCCTGGCCGATCAGCAGCCCGCGCGCGGCGAACTGGAAGGCGAACGAAAGCCCGCCGGCGAGCACGATCACGGCGAGCGCGAACTGGCCGCCGTAGACCTTGTCGGTGATCGGCGGAAGCAACGTGACCAGTCCGACGATCGCCACGGCGATCGCGCTGGTGACGAACGCGACCACCGCCGGGCGCCCTGCCTTGCGCCCCTCGAGCGCGGCGTGCGCGGACTGGCGCGAGATCTCCTGCTCAAGCGGGGACAGGGCGGCGCCCAGCCCCATCAACATGCCCCAGAAGGAGAGCAGGATGGCGTTGTCGGCCTTCGACAGCGTCCGGCCCCAGACGACGGTGAGGACGTAGCCGAGCGCGATCGCGATCAGCAGGTAGACGCCGATCCGCCCGGCGGATTTCCCGGTGTCCTTCGCCAGTTTTTCGCTGCTCACCGTGCTGCTCATCGCCGCAGCCGGGCCCGCAGCGCCATGAAGAGGCCTCGGAGCGCTCCGGCGCCGAAGCCGGCGGCGAACACCGGGGTGAGCTGGGCGACCGCCTTGGCCTCGGCCTTGGTTGCGCCGAACTTCGTCACCGCGAACCCGGCGGCCGTGGAACCCGCGGCGGCCAGCGCGACAGCGGTCTTCGGGCGCTTCGCGGCGACACCGAGTCCGAGCACTCCGACAGCCATCGCGGCGAACAGGCCGTTGCGCGCGGGGCCGGGCGACGCGAGATACGAATCGACGAACGTGGTGCCGCGGAAATACGACTGGCCGATGAACTTCTTGAACGAATCCCGGCCGTGGTAGGTCGCGGAGAAGCCGGGCGCGAGGAAGATGCGGTGACGTTCGGCGATCCAGCGCAGAACACCCGTGTCGTCACTGGCGAAACGGACGTCTTCGAAGAGCGACTCGAACGCGTTGGACGAATCCTCGAGAACGTCCTTCGGCGCGGAAAAGAATCCCGTGCCTTTAGGGAAGACGTCGAACTCTTCGATACCGAAGGACATCAACCGCGGGTTCGCGCAATAACGGCGCCACGGGATCTTGACCAGCCCGGCCATGAATCCCGCATACGGATTGTGTTCGGACGCGACGTTGACGTGACCGTTCCACACCGTGCGTTCGGGATGGTCCACGAGCTGGTCGCGGAGGAAGGTGAGCGAGCCGGAGTCCACGATCACGCGGCTGTCGAGCAGCAGGATCTGCCGCCCGGACGCCTTCGCGATCCCCGCCCGGCGTGCCTCGAACCGGCCGCTGTTCGGCTGGGTGAGCACGGTGATGCCGTACAGCTCCTGCAGCTTGGCGAGCTTGTCGCCGGTGCCGTCGGTGCTGCCGTCGTCGACCACGACGACCTCGACCGGCCAGTTCGCCGCCTGTGCCGACGCGATCAGCGCCCCCACACTGCGGTCGATCCAGTTCTGCTCGTTGTAGACCGGGATCACCACGGACAGGGCCGGGAGGAGCGAATTCGCACTCACCCCGGCGAGGCTACCTTGCGCGGCCCACCAGTATCCTTCGGGCACCGCAGACCCCGACAGAATGGCTGTTCCGGTGATTTCCTTCATTCTCGGCACCACGGCGGAACTGATCAAAATCGCGCCGGTCTACCACGGCATCCTCGAACGCGGGGTCCGGCCGAAGATCTGGTTCACCGCCCAGCACGTCGACGAGGTCTCGGACGTTCTCGCCGATCTGAACCTCCCCGAGCCCGACGTCTGGCTGGTGCCGAAGGAGAAGGCGCACAACCTGGAGTCGCCCGCGCAGGTGCCGGGCTGGGCCGCGCAGGTGCTGCGCACCGCGTGGAGCCGCCGCGCCGAACTGAAGGCCGCGCTGGTCGAGGACGGCCGTCCGCCGCTGGTGCTGGTGCACGGTGACACGTTCACCACGCCGTACGGCTCGCTCATCGGGAAGCGGATCCTCAAGTCGCGGGTCGGGCACGTCGAGGCGGGCGCGCGGTCGGGCAGCATCATGTCGCCGCTGCCGGAGGAGCTGAACCGGAAGATCGCCGCGAAGATCGTCGACATGCACTTCGCGCCGAGCGCGCGCGAGGTGAACAACCTCCGCAACGCGCGCGGTGTCGTCGTCGACACCGAGGCGAACACCGCGATCGACGCGATGCGGATGGCCATCAACGGCCCGCTCGACGTCGAGGGCCTGCCGGAGAAGTTCGGCCTCGCCACCCTGCACCGGTTCGAACTGGTCTCGCGCGCGGACAAGTACCGCGAGGCGCTGGAGATCCTGCGCGAGCAGAGCAAGCAGATGCCGATCCTCTACATGGCGGGCGCGCCCGAGCGCGAGAAGATCCGCTCGCTCGGCCTGGCGAACCTCTTCGACGAGAAGAACTTCATCCTCCAGCCGAAGATGCGGTACCTGAAGTTCCTGCCGCTGGTCGCGCGCGCCGAATACGTCGTCACCGACTCGGGCGGCCTGTCGGCCGAGTGCTACTACCTCGGCCTGCCGTGCGCCGTGCACCGCGAGCGCACCGAGACGCCGCAGCACCTCGGCGAGACCGTCGTGCTGACCGAGATGCGCGGGGACAAGCTGCAGAACTTCCTCGACACCTACCAGAACCGCCGCGGCGAGTCCTGGGTCGACAAGTTCCACCCGTCGGAGATCATCGTCGACACCCTGGCCCGCCTGGGCTACTGCTGACGCTTCGCGCGGCCTTCACGGACGCTATGAAAGGTCCTTTCCTCGCAAAATTTGCGAGGAAAGGACCTTTCATAGCGTCGGGACCTGCTAGCCCGCCGACCGTGTCGCGAAAGCGGCCCAAGTACATGAAGGCCCCCTTCCTCGCGCCTAGCGCAAGGAAGGGGGCCTTCATGTACTTCTAGAGAGCCCGCCTGCCGGAGAGAGCGCGCCCCAGCGTCAGCTCGTCCGCGAACTCCAGGTCACCGCCCATCGGCAGCCCCGACGCCAGCCGCGTCACGGTCAGGCCGGGGAAGTCGCGAAGCATCCGCACGAGGTACGTCGCGGTCGCCTCGCCTTCGGTGTTCGGGTCGGTCGCGATGATGATCTCGCTGATCTCCGCGCCGCCGATCCGCGCGAGCAGCTCACGCATGCGCAACTGCTCCGGCCCGATGCCGGACAACGGGTCCAGCGCGCCGCCGAGTACGTGGTAGCGGCCCTTGAACTCGCGCGTCCGCTCGACGGCGAGGACGTCCTTCGGCTCCTCGACCACGCAGATGACCGTGAGATCGCGGCGGGTGTCGCGGCAGATCCGGCAGGTCTCCTGCTCCGAGACGTTGCCGCAGACCTCGCAGAACTGCACGCCTTCCTTGACCTTGCCGAGCACTTCCTGCAAGCGCGAGATATCCGCGGGATCGGCCGCCAGCAGGTGGAAGGCGATCCGTTGCGCGCTCTTGGGGCCGACGCCGGGCAGCCGCCCGAGCTCGTCGATCAGATCCTGGACGACACCCTCGTACAAGCTAGCCGCCGAGCCCGGGGAAGCCGCCGAGGTCCGGCATTCCGCCGCCGAGGCCGCCGGCGAGCGGGCCGAGTTTCTGTTCGGTGAGCTTCTGCGCGTTGGCAGAGGCGTCCCGCACGGCCGCGACGACCAGGTCGGACAGGGTCTCGACGTCGTCGGGGTCGACCACCTTGGGGTCGATGGCCAGCGCTTTGAGCTGACTGTCGCCGGACACGGTCGCGGTGACCAGGCCGCCGCCGGAAGTGCCGGTCACCTCCGTGTTGGCCAGCTCTTCCTGGGCCTCGACGAGCTTCTGCTGCATCTGCTGTGCCTGCTGCATGATCTGCGACAGGTCGAAGCCGCCACCGGGTTGCACCATGATCCGATCGGTCCTCTCCTGGAAAATCCCGTGCCGCCTACCAGCCTAGCCGTCACCCGTGTGGCACCGTGGGCGCCGTGCGACGACGGATGGGCCTCATGGTGGCGATCGGCTTGACGCTGTTCACGGCGTGCGGGGTGGACACCCCCGCGTCCTCGCCGTCGAGTCCGTCCGCTCCGGGGACCACCACGGTCTTCACCACGCTTCCGCGGCCGAGTCCCACGACGAGCGCGCCGCCTTCGAGCGCGCCTCAGCCGCCTCCGAGCACCCGGCAGCCGAAGACGGGCAAGGTCGTCGTGCTCGATCCCGGCCACAACGGCGGCAACTCCGGCAAGCCCGGCGAGATCAACAAGCAGGTCCCGGCGGGACGCGGCAAGACGAAACCGTGCAACACCACCGGAACCTCGACGAATTCCGGCTATTCCGAGCACGCGTTCACCTGGGATGTGTCGCAGCGGATCTCGCAGGCCTTGGCGGCCAAGGGAATCCGCGTCATCCTCACCCGGCAGAACGACACCGGGGTCGGGCCGTGCGTGAACGAACGCGCCGCGATCGGGAACGACGCCGAGGCGGACGCCGTCGTGTCGATCCACGCGGACGGCTCGAATTCCGCCGGAGCGCACGGTTTCCACGTCGCCTATTCCGCCCCGCCCCTGAACGCCCAGCAGGGCGAGCCCTCGGTGAAACTCGCGACGGCGTTGCGGGACGGCATCCGCGCGGGCGGCTTCCCGACGTCGACGTACCTCGGTTCGAACGGGCTCGCCCCGCGCGGCGACCTCGGTGGTCTCAACCTCTCGACCCGCCCGGCCGCGCTCGTCGAATGCGGGAACATGCGCAACGCCGCCGAGGCGGCGGCGATGGCGAGCGAAGAAGGACGTCAGCAGTACGCGGCCGTCATCGCGAAGGCCATCGAGGACTACCTAGCGGGCTAGGGCTCGGCTAGGCGCTTCCACCGCAGGCGCCGAGGCCACCAGCCCGTCCGGTTCCGTTTCCCGGGCGCCGGAACGGAAGGCGCGGACGCGGCGTCCCTCCCCCTTGCCGCGTCCGCGCCTTCCCACAACCGGAAGAGCTTCGCCCGCTCGTCGCGCCCGGCCCGGCAGACCGTCGCGATCCGTTCCAGCGGACCGAAGGCGACCGGAACGGTGGCACCGCTGCAGTAGCGATGCACCGTCGACCGGCTCAGCCGCGCCTTGGCGCCGATCCGTTCGTAGCTGTGGCCACTACGCCGTTTCAGCTCCACGAGCAGTTCCGCCAGGGCGCGGCCGTGCTCTCCAGCTGTCATGGACCCTCCCCGAATGGTGCCTACGAAGCGTCACCGATGGCCGCGCACGGGGACACACCTTTTCGCCCCAGCGAAAACCCTGCCGCCGCCTGCCGTCCCAGAGACGTCTCAGGCGTCCACGTTCCCGCAGGTCAGCGCCGCGTTTTCGTCTCACTCTCCCGGATCGGGGCGAACTGCTTGCCGGGCGGCGTCAGGCACGTTTGAGTTACCGCCGGGGAATGAAATGCCGTCTTGAGGGGGACATGGCATGACACTGCGCATGATCTTCGACCGGGAGGATCTCCAAGCGATCCGGATCGCCGAAGCACCCGACCCGTTGTGGGAACTGGTTCTCGGTTCACATCAACTGCGGGAGAACCACCCGTCGGCCTGGCGTCAGCGAGTCCAGCTGGACGCGCGGCAGAACGAAGAAGCGGCACGATCACTGAAGACGCTGTTCACGCTGGTTCCGCCGAAGGGGAACTTTCCCGACTTCCTGACCCCACCCAGCTCGGCGGGATCGTTCGAAAGCGGGCTCGAAGCGGTGGCGTGCACACCCCGCCGCCGGTTGAGCGCCGATCTCCGGACCGTGTTCACCGGCGCCGCGCCGCACTGGGTGAAACGGCTCGCCGACGGCGATCGCGAGGAGGTGCATGGGGTCGTCGGCGCCCTGCGCGACTCCTACGAACTGGTGATCGCGCCGTTCTGGCACGGCATGCGCGAGACCGTCGCCGCCGATCGCGCCCGCCGCGTCCGCACGTTGGCCACCGAGGGGGCGGGAGCGATGATGCGGGGCATCCCCGGCGTGCGCGGCTGGGACGGCGAGGTGCTGGAGATCGCGTACCCCCGGGAGCGGACCGTCCACCTCGGCGGCCGGGGGCTGACCTTGATCCCGAGCCGGTTCTGCGCGAACACACCGGTCACCTTCATCGATCCGGCGCTGCCGCCGGTGCTGCTCTACCCCGCCCGCGTGACGAGTGCCCGTCCGGCGGACACGTCCCCCGAACTGGTGGCGCTCCTCGGCCGGACCCGTGCCGAGAGCCTCGGCGCGCTGCGCGTACCGCGTACGACCAGCAAGCTGGCCACCTGCCTCGGCACCTCGATCGGCACGGCCAGCAAACAGGCCGCCGTGCTGCGCGAGGCCGGGCTCGTCTCCAGCGCCAGGCAGGGCGGCGCCATCCTGCACCACCTCACCCGCCTCGGCACGGCACTGCTCACCGGGGAACTCCACGAAGGGACCTCTCCATGAAATCGGTACTCGCCGTCGTCGCCCTGCTCCTCGGCACGGCCGCCCCCGCCGCCGCGGCGACGGACTTCCCGGTGTTGCAGATGAACCTGTGCCGCAGCGGCGTCGCGAAATGCTTCGACCAGGGCGGGACGAACCCGATGGCGAAGGCCGCGAGCACGATCGTCGCGGTGAACCCGGCCGTCGTGACGGTGAACGAGGCCTGCTCGTCGGAAACGACGAAGCTGGCCGCCGACGTCAAGGCGCGGTCGGGCCGGGTCTACACGGTCGTGTGGCAGCCCGTCGGCAAGAAGGAGAACGGCCGGACGACGCCGTATCCGTGCACGTCAGGGCGTGGCGAGTACGGCATCGCGGTGCTGGCCAGACAGGACCTCGGCGCGGTGAAGGCGCGCGAAGGCGGCTACTACGGGCCTCAGGACGGCGGGGCGGAACAGCGCGCCTACCTGTGCGCGAAGTTCGGCACGGTCAACGCGTGCACCACGCACCTGTCGACGAAGCGGCCCGCGGTCGAACAGCAGTGTCAGGACCTGAAGGGGCTGCTGGCGAAATACGGCACCGGCACCGTGTTCGGCGGTGACCTGAACCTGCGCTACCCGGGTGATCCGAGCGCGCAGGCGTGCGTTCCCGCCGGGTCGTTCCGGAAGGGCGACGGCAGCGTGCAGCACATCATCGCCGGGGGCGCCTTCGGCTTCGGCAGCTCCGGGAAGACGTCGATCCCCGGCACCGATCACCCGGCCTGGCGGGTCACCCTGACCCGCTGACCCCCGCATCCAGGTGACTACTTGCGTTCGTCGAGGGGGCGGGCGTTGAGGTGGTCGGCGAGGAGTTTCCGGGCGATCTCTTCCGGATCCTTCTCCGGCGGGAGCGGCGGAGGCGGCGGCGCGGGGCTCGCGTCCTCGTTGTAGAGGTCCTCGTCCTCCTCCGCCGGCTCGGGCGGGAGCGGGATGTCGGGCTCGGTCGTGACCACCTTCGACCGCTGGGGCTCCGGCTTCGGCACGGAAGGCGCCGGAGCGGCGGAGGGCGCTTCGGCTGACCGGCGGGTGAAGGAGCGCTCAGGCGCGGACGGCGGCGGCGCGGCCTTGGGAGCGGCGGCCTGCCTGGGCTGCGCGGCGCCGTGGACGCACCGGATCTGCCAGTCGTCTTCGAAGACCGCCTTGAACGCGGCCGCGATGCGCTCCGTGTGCAGCGGTTCGGAAAGCCTGCGGACCACCGGTTCCGCGTTGTGCGTGAGCGTGACGGCGTTGCCTTCGACACTCACCACACTCGCCTGCGTGAGCATCGCGCCGGTGACGGTGCCGCCCGGGATCTTGCGGATCGCGGCCTGCACCTGCGGCCACCGGGCGCGGATCCCGTCCACGTCCGTCGAGCCACCCGAAGGCGCTGCCGCCGCCGCGGGCGCGGCCGGCGGCGGGGTGGGCGCGGACGGGCGTTGCGGGGCCGGCCGTTCGGCGACCGGTTCCGGCCGCGTGACGGGCTGGGATGCCGGTGCGGCCTGCGGGGACGGCGCGGGCTGCTGAGCGGGTGCGGCGGGGCGTTGCGACGGCCGTTGGAACTCGCGGACGGGTTCACCCGAAGTCGCGGCCGGGACGGGCGCGGACTGCGCCACCGGAGCAGCCTGAGGGGCTTGCGCGGCCGGAGCAGCCTGTGCCGGAGCACTGGCGACGGGCGCCGGGGCCGAGGCGGCACGCCGCTCGAGCCGTTCGAGACGGGCGAGCAGCGCGTCGGTGCCCTCGGCGACCGACGGCAGCAGCATCCGCGCCGTCAGCAGTTCCAGCACCAGCCGCGGCGAGGTCGCGCCCCGCATCTCCAAGAGTCCATTGTGGACGATGTCGGCGTAGCGCGAGAGCGTGGCGGGCTCCAGTTTGCCCGCCTGCTCCTTCATCTTCTTGAGTTCGTCGTCCGGCGCGGCGACCAGCCCGCGCTCGCCCGCGTCCGGCACCGAGCGCAGCATCACCAGATCGCGCAGGCGGTCGAGCAGGTCGGTGGCGAACCGGCGCGGATCGTGCCCGGCCTCGGCGAGGCTCTCGACCGTGCCGAACACGGCCGCCGCGTCGTCCGCGGCCAGCGCGTCGACCATGCCGTCGATGAGCGCGACGTCGGTGACACCCAGCAGCGACACCGCGCGCGAGTAGTCGACGCCGTCCGGCCCGGCCCCCGCCAGCAGCTGGTCCAGCACCGATTGCGTGTCCCGCGCCGAACCACCGCCCGCGCGGATGACCAGCGGATACACCGCGGGCTCGACCTGCGCGCCCTCGGCGGCGACGTTGCGTTCCAGCAGTTCACGCATGGAGCTGGGCGGGATCAGCCGGAAGGGGTAGTGGTGCGTCCGCGACCGGATGGTGGGCAGCACCTTGTCCGGTTCGGTGGTCGCGAAGATGAAGATCAGGTGCTCCGGCGGCTCTTCCACGATCTTCAGCAGGGCGTTGAAGCCCTGCGTGGTGACCATGTGCGCCTCGTCGATGATGAAGACGCGGTAGCGCGAGTCCGCCGGGGCGTAGAAGGCCCTGTCCCGCAGCTCGCGGGCGTCGTCGACGCCACCGTGGCTGGCGGCGTCGAGTTCGGTGACGTCGACGCTGCCGGGGCCTTCGGGCGCGAGGTTGCGGCACGAGTTGCACTCGCCGCACGGATCCGGCGTCGGGCCCTTCGCGCAGTTCAGTGAACGCGCCATGATGCGGGCGCTCGACGTCTTGCCGCAGCCGCGCGGGCCGGAGAAGAGGTAGGCGTGGTTGATGCGCCCGGCGGCGAGCGCCGTACGCAGCGGATCGGTCACATGCTCCTGCCCGACGACCTCGGCGAAGGTAGCCGGACGGTACTTTCGGTATAGAGCTAGAGCCACGCGGCGAGACTACCGGGAGGGCACGACAGGTGAGACCGGCACCGACCCCCGGCAAGTATCCGGTCCGCTTCGGCACGGCCGAGCTGCTCCGGGACGCCGACCGCCCGAACGCCTGGATGATCTCGGTCGACGGCGTCGCCCAGTCGCACGTCAACCTCGACGACCCCACGGATCTCGAGTTCGACTACATCCGCCGTATCGCCGACGTCGTCGACTGCCTCGGCGAGGGCCCGCTCGACGTACTGCACGTCGGCGGGGCGGCCTGCACGCTTCCGCGCTACATCGCCGCCGCGCGGGCGCGCTCGCGGCAGCTGGTCTTCGACGCCGACGGCGAGCTCGTCGCGCTCATCCGCGAGCAACTGGGTCTGAAGGGCCTGAAGGTCCGAGTCGGCGACGGCCGCGAAGGCGTCTCCAGCAGGTACGACGCTTCGGCCGACCTGGTGATCGTGGACGCTTTCGAGCGCGGAGTCCTGGCCGGTGGACTCGCGACCGTCGAGTTCACGAACGAGGCCGCGCGCGTCCTCCGGCCGGCCGGGACCTACCTCGCCAACGTCTCCGACGGCCCGAACCTGCCGTTCCTCCGCCGGTTCCTGGCGACACTGGCGACGTCGTTCCCGCACCTCGCGCTGCTCGCGGAGCCGGGTGTCCTGCGGGGCCGCCGGTTCGGGAACATCGTCGTCGCCGCTTCCCGCGTCGAACTGCCGGTGACCGAGATGACCCGCCGGGCCGCGTCGTCCGCCTATCCGGCCCGCTGCGTCGCTGGTGAAGACCTCCGCGACCTGCAAGGCAAAGCGAAACCCATCACCGACGCGGACGCCCTGCCGTCACCTGTGCCGCCGAAGGACGTCTTCGGGATCTTCTAGAACGCACGTGAAGGTCAACCGTGTCGTGTTCGCGGACTGGCCGGCAGTGCTCGAGCGGCTGGCAAGTCCGGAGTCGCCGGGCCGCGAAGACCCCTTCTCGCACCTGGCGCAGGGCCCCGGAAGAGTCGCATAACCACTGATCAAGCGGGCAGCGAGGCGGCGGCGGGCTTGTCACGGTGACCTGGCGCCTCCTCGACTGTCCACAGGGGACAGTTCCGGGGTGGCAGTGCCCGATTCGAGCGTTTTGCGGAGGGTCGCGAGTGTTTGGGAGGGTTAGAACCCTCTCTTGGATACCTGCGCGTGGCTTGCGGCTTTGCTCGCGTGCAGTACATGAAGGTGTGAAGGTCGAGTTCCCTCGGCTGAGCCGAGGCAAGGAGTCCTTCACGCGCCGCCGTTCGCTGCTGAGGCTCGTGATGGCCTTCCGGGTCGCCCCAGCGACCGACCGTGGGGGTCCGGGGGGGCGAAGCCCCGCCGGGCGGGCGTGGGGTTGCACCCCACAAAAATGAGGGGATCCCGCGCACCCGTCAGAGCTTGCTTATCCTTGCTGCCTTCCGGCCCTGGGGAGGTTCACAAGATGGACGCCGCGCGGGATCCGAGGACCAGTGTAGTCACTCCCGTCCACGCATGGAGGACAGTGGGGGGTATGAGTACTCCGACCTGGGTAGATGTCCTCAAGGCCGCCGATGCCGTCCACCCGTTCGTGCGACACACGCCGCTGCTGCGCGCCGAGGTCGACGGGCGGCCGCTGGTGCTCAAGCTGGAGCATCTGCAGCGGAGCGGGTCGTTCAAACTGCGGGGCGCGGTGAACGCGCTGCTGAGCGGGCCGTTGCCGGAGCGGGTGCTGACGGCGTCCGGCGGCAACCACGGGCTGGGCGTGGCGACGGCGGCTTCGCTGCTGAATCTGCCCGCGACGGTGTACGTGCCGGAGTCGGCTCCGCAGGCGAAGGCGGCCAGGATCGAGGCCGCGGGCGCGAAGCTCATCCGTCACGGAGCGACGTACGCCGAGGCCGCCGCGAAGGCGCTCGAAGCCGCCTCTGAGCCGGGTACGCGGTATCTGCACGCGTACGACGATCCCACCGTCGTCGCCGGTCAGGGCACTGTGGCGGCCGAAGTGGTCCAGGACGCGCCGGACGTCGACGCGTTCTTGGTCGCGGTCGGCGGTGGCGGACTGGTCGCGGGCACGTCGCTGGCCGGGTTGCCGACGTACGCCGTCGAGCCGGAGCGGTGCCGCGCGCTCGACGCGGCGCTGGCGGCGGGCGAGCCGGTGGACGTGGAGATCGACTCGGTGGCGGCGTCGGCGCTGGGCGCGACCAGGATCGGGAACGTCCCGTTCGCCGTGCTCCGCGAGCGGGTGACCTCCGTGCTGGTCAGCGACGCGGAACTGCTCGCCGCGCGGGACCGGCTCTGGGAGGAGTTCCGCCTCGCCGTCGAACCGGCCGCGGCCGTCCCGTTCGCCGCGTGGCTGGCCGGACGGACCGAAGGCGAGCTGCCCTGCGTGATCCTGTGCGGCGCTAACAGTGACTGGACACCCGGAGCCTGACTCGGAACTCTGTCCGCCCCGGACGGCTGGCGACCCCGACCTGTCCACCGTGCGCGGAGACGACGGCCGCGACGATGGCCAGCCCGAGTCCGGTGCTGCCCGCCGCCCGTGACCTCGAATCGTCGCCGCGGGCGAAGCGTTCGAAGACGTCCGGGAGGATCGACGGCGGAATACCCGGACCACTGTCGGCAATGGACAGTGTCACCACCGAGTCCACTATGGATAGAGAGGTGGCGACCTCGGTGCCGGCCGGGGTGTGCGTGCGCGCGTTGCCGAGCAGGTTGATCACCACCTGGTGCAGTTGATCCGCGTCGCCGAGTACGGTGATCGGCTCCGGCGGCACCTCCAGCAGCCACTTGTGCTCCGGCCCGGCGACGTGCGCGTCGGCGACGGCGTCCGCGACCAGCCGCGACAGATCGACCGGCTGGTGCACCACCGGACGGCCGGAGTCGAGCCGCGCGAGCAGCAGCAGATCCTCGACAAGGCCGGTCATCCGCGTCGATTCCGACTCGACCCTGCCCATCGCGAACGCGATGTCCGGCGGCACCTCGGAGCCGGACCGCCGGGTGAGTTCCGCGTAGCCGCGGATGGCCGCGAGCGGGGTCCGCAGTTCGTGGCTGGCGTCCGCGACGAACCGGCGCACCCGGCTCTCGCTGGCCTGCCGGGCGGACAAGGCGCTCGCGATATGGCCGAGCATGCGGTTGAGCGCGAAGCCGACCTTGCCGACCTCGGTGCGCGGATCGGTGTCCACTTCGGACACTCGCTCGGACAGCGCGACCTCGCCGCGATCCAACGGGAGTTCGGCGACCCTGGTCGCGGTGGCGGCCAGGCGGTCGAGAGGTTTCATGGTGCGCCGCACGGTCACCGCGCCGAGCGCACCCGCGAGCACGATGCCGCCGATGGCCACTCCGCCGAAGATGAAACCCAGGTTCCACAACGTGTCCGTGACGTCCTTTGTGGGCAGTCCGGTGATCGCGACGCTGCCGTTGGCCGCCGATTTGGCCACCACGCGGTACTCCCCGAGTGCCCCGAGGTCCACGTCGGTGGGCTTGTCGGTCGGCGTCGACCGCAGGAGCACGGACATCTGGGCCGGGCCGAGCGGGTCGTGGGGGAACGGATCGGCGATCTTCGCGTCGTAGCTGGACCGCAGCACCGCCGCGATCACCCGCCCGTCCGGGAGGATGTTCACGAACAACGAACCGGTGCTCTGCCCGTACGCGCGCAGGCCCTCGGGAACCCGTTCCCCGCCGGGACGGCCCGGTGGCGGCGGACGGCTCGCGCGTTCACTCGTCTCGGCGAGCCGGGCGTCGAGCTGGTCGAACAGGAAGTCGCGCAACGCCAGTTCGGTCACCACGCCGACCACCAGGCAGACGAGCGCGAGAAGCCCCGCGACCTGCGCGATCAACCGCCGTCGCAGCGACCACGGCCGCCTACCCCGCGGGTTTGAGGACATACCCGGCGCCGCGCATCGTGTGGATCATCGGTTCCCTGTCGGCGTCGATCTTCTTGCGGAGGTAGGAAATGTACAGCTCGACGATGTTGGCCTGGCCGCCGAAGTCGTAGCTCCACACCCGGTCGAGGATCTGCGCCTTCGACAGCACCCGCTTCGGATTCCGCATGAGGTAACGCAGCAGCTCGAACTCGGTCGCGGTCAACGGCACCAGATCGCCGCCGCGGTGCACTTCGCGGCTGTCCTCGTCCAGGGTCAGGTCTCCGACGACGAGCGTCGAACCGCTCGGCCCGGCCACCCCGCCCGCGCGCCGCAGCAGCGCGCGCAGCCGCAACGCGACCTCCTCCAGGCTGAACGGTTTGGTGACGTAGTCGTCGCCGCCCGCGGTGAGCCCGGCGATCCGGTCCTCCACCGCGTCCTTCGCGGTCAGGAACAGCACCGGCAGGTTCGGCACCTCGGAACGCAGGCGCCGCAACACGTCCAGGCCGCTCATATCCGGCAGCATGACGTCCAGCACCACCGCGTCCGGCCGGAATTCCCTGGCGACGCGGACCGCCTCGATACCGTCGGCGGCGGTACGGATGTCCCAGCCCTCCATGCGCAGCGCCATCGACACGAGCTCGGACAGGGTCGCCTCGTCGTCGACGACCAGCACCCGCACGGCGCTGCCGTCGGCACGGCGCAGGCCCGCCTTGCCGGAACCGGACGAAGGGACGTTCACACTGGTCATGCTGCCATCGTGGGCGGCCCCGATGAGGCTTCTCTGTGTCCCGCCTGTGCGTTTCCTGTGAACGATCACCCTGCCGGGGAGCGAAACACAGCGCGTGCCCACCGACGGCACAGCTTCCGCACAGCGACGGCGCCGACCATGGCCGCAACCGACCACACGGAGGCGACCAGATGACCGAACCGACCAAACCCGCCGAACCCCCGGCGGACGAGACCGCCACCTGGGGCGCGCCTGCCCCGGCGGGTGAACCGAAGAAGACCTGGTCGGGCCGCAAGACCGCGATCGCGGCCGTGGTGGCGGTGGTGATCGCCGCCGGCGGCGGAGCCGCGATCTGGGCCGGAACCGCCGCGAACGGCGCCGAACAGGGCGGCATGATGGGCGGCCCCGGCGGCGGCCGGGTGCTCGTCGGCCCTGGCGGGGGTATGCCGCGCGACACGCTGCACGGCGACTTCGTCGTCTCCGACGGCAAGGGCGGCTACCGCACCGAACGGACGCAGACCGGCGAGATCACCGGGATCAGCGCGACGTCCATCAGCCTGACCAGCAAGGACGGCTACAAGCAGGTCTACACGATCGACGCGTCGACACGGAAGACCGGCGATCCCAAGACCGGCGAGACGGTGATGGTGAACGCCACGGTCACCGGAGACACCGCGACGGCGACGACCATCGGCAAACCGGGGCAGAACCAGCGCGGCGGACCCGGTCAGGGGCAACAGGGTCAGCAGGGGCAGGACGGCCCGCGCCGCTACTGAGCCACGACGGCGAGCAGCGCGGCGGCCGTCTCGGCGGGCTCCTGCCCGGTGGTGTCCAGGACGACGCGGTCGGTGCGGGCCTGCCGCATCCGGGCCGCCTCGGTGACCGCGCGGGCGGCCACCCGGTCACGGACGACTGGTGGCACGCCACGTAGTTCGTCACCCGCCAGCAGCGCGCTTTCGCCCTCGGCGCGGCGCCCGACGCGTTCGGTGAGCGTCGGGGCGTCCGCGTCGAGGTGGACGACGGTGACCTCCTCGAAGACCCGCCGGTGCTCCGGAAGGAATTCCCTGGCGACGACGATCAGCCGCTTCGCTCCGGCTTCGCGGTAGCCGCGCCAGACGGCCGCGAGATTCGCCGCCTCCAGTGCCGGATCCGGACCGGGGTTCGCGAACCCGAGTTGCGCTAGATCGACGTAGGCGACGGGCATCTCGCGTGCCCAGAGGTCCCGCAGCGCGCTGAAGGCGGCCGTCGATTTGCCGACCGCCGTCGGTCCGGTCACCACGGTCTCTTCGTGCCGCTGCCCGGTCGTGTCCATCGCCTCGCCGAAACCGGTGCGGTCATAGGCGTCCGCCACCGCGTACAGGCCGGGAAGCGCCGCGGCGGGTGATCCTCGGCCGAGGAACCGGCTCCGGAGTTCGTCGCGATCGCACGTCAGCCGGATGAGGGTGAGGTCGAAGTCGCCGCCATCGAAATGCGGCTCGACACCGTTTTCGGGGTCCACGATCCCGGACACGACGAGCTGCCTGGCACCCCGCGAGCGCAGGATCCCCAGCACCCGCAGCAGATTGGCCGCCTTGATCGCGTGTGCGGCTTCGCCACCGCCCGGAGGCGGGCCGATCAGCCCGAGCTGGTCGATGTCGACGTACGCGACGTTGCCGCCCGCTTCCACGATGCGCGTGTACAAACCCCAGGCGGTGGTGGACTTCCCGGCTCCCGGTGCTCCGGCCGTCCACAGCACGGGAGTCTTCGTGATCCCCATGGCTTTCGATCTTAGGAACCCCTGTCCAGCGAAAATAGGGCAGAGTTGGGCGCGTGCGGGACATCAGTGGTTCGCTGGCGAGACAGGCGTATGCGGTCGCGGCCGTCTGCCTGGCCGCCGACGCCGGGCTGTATCTCATCGGCGGACCACCGCTCTCGCTCGGCTGGCAGGTGTGGGTGCTGCTGGTAGGTGGAATCCTCGCCAACGCCGCGCTCGCCGGGCCTTCGCGGTACTCAGGCTGGGTTTCCGCCGCGCACGCCGCCCTGCTCGTCGCCGCGCCGATCCTGCTGTACCCGTACGACCACTACCTGCAGGCCACGAACGCGGGCGTGCTGATCGCGGGCTACCGCGCCGGCGCCTGGCTCGCGACCAAACCCGCGCTGGCCGCACTCGCCGCGATGCTCGCCGGTCTCGTCGCCTGCAACCTCATCCCGGTCGACCGGGGCGATCGGGACTGGCGCGTGCTGATCATCGACGTCGGCGTGAGCGGGCTGCTGCCGTGGATGGTCGGCCGTTACACGACCGCGCGGCGCGCGTACATCGCCGATCTCCAGCGCGCGGAGGAACAACGGCGGCAACACGAAGCCGAGGCCGTCCGCCGAGCCGTCGCCGAAGAACGCACCACGATCGCCCGCGACCTGCACGACGTGATCTCCCACCACGTCAGCGCGATCGGCGTGCACGCCGGCGCCGCGCGGCTCGGGCTACCGGAGGGAGAACCCGCCGTGCGGCGTTCGCTCTCCGCCGTCGAATCGTCCGGCCGGGCCGCGATGGCCGATCTGCGGCGTCTGCTGGATCTCTTGCACGGCAAGGAGAACGCCGACGCGCAGCGGCAGCCGGGGTTGGACAACCTCGACGAGCTGCTCGACAACCTCCGCACCGCCGGGCTGCCCGCGCGGCTGACCACCCACGGCGGGCCGCGGGAACTCCCGGGTTCGGTGGACATCGCGCTGTACCGCATCGCGCAGGAGGCGCTGACGAACGCGCTCCGGCACGGCCGCGGCGGGATCGTCGAGATCGACCTCGCCTACCGGCGGACGGAGGTCGTCCTCACGATCACGAACGAGATGGGCCGCCCGAACACGTCGGCCGAGTCGACGAAACGCGGTCTCGCCGGAATCCGGCAACGGGTCGCGTTGTTCGGCGGCCAGGCGGAATGCGGACCGCTCGACGACGGGCGGCACTGGCGGATTAGAGTCGGTTTTCCTTTGGAGGCACAGTGATCCGGGTTCTGCTGGCGGACGACCACGCGATGTTCCGGTCCGGGATGCGCGCGGTGCTGGACACCCAGGCGGACTTCGAATGCGCCGGCGAGGCAGCGGACGGACGCGAAGCCGTCGCACAGGCGGCCGCGCTGCGCCCGGACGTCGCCGTGCTCGATGTCCGGATGCCCAAATTGGACGGTCTGGCCGCGACCGAGGCGATCATGTCCGCGCCCGGTAACGACACCCGCGTCCTCGTGCTGACGACCTACGACTCCGACGAGTACGTGTATCGCGCGCTGCGCGCCGGTGCGAGCGGATTCCTGTTGAAGAGCCTCGCGCCCGAGGAACTCGTCTCGGCCATGCGTGTCGCCGCACGCGGAGACGCGCTGATCGACCCGACGGTGACCCGGCGGCTCGTGTCGACCTTCGCCACCAGCATCGAACCCGCGGCCGCCGAACCGGCGGAACTGGAACGGCTCACCTCACGCGAACGCGAAGTCCTCATGCTCGTCGCCGACGCCTCCAGCAACGCGGAAATCGCCGCGCATCTGCACGTGGGCGAAGAGACGGTGAAGACCCACGTTTCCCGTATCCTCGCCAAACTGGGGTTGCGCGACCGGGTGCACGCCGTCGTCTACGCGTTCCGGAACGGCCTCGTCGGCAGACGATGATCGGTTCGCCGGACGGGGCTCCCGGTGCCAGAATCACCGCAGGGCACGTCGAGGCGGGGAGCCGTGGATGAAACGCTGGGTGACGCTCACGATCGGACTGGTCTTCCTGCTGGTGGGCGGCGTCTGGGTGCTCCAGGGCGCCGGCGTGCTGACCGGCAGCTTCATGACCGGGCAGAAACTGTGGTTCCTGATCGGGCTCGTCGCGTTCCTGGTCGGGGTGGTGCTGGTGGCGGCCACCGCCCGCCGCACCCGGCGGGCCCCCACCGAGGACTAGCCGCGGCCTTTCACGCTTTCGGACCTCCGCCGGCATGCGTGATCGGAGACGGATCACGCGAGTCCCGCCTTCAATCACGTGAGTTACGCGCCCGATCACGCGAGTACCGCTTCTGATCACGTGAGTCGTCCGGGCCGGTCATGCGAGCTTGCTGTGCGGGATCGGCGAACTCGCGTGATCAGAGCCGCGACTCGCGTGACCAGAGCCGCGACTCGCGTGATCAGAGGTGCGACTCGCGTGATCGGAGACGGAACTCGCGACATCAGGCGATCTTGAAGATCGGGTAGCCGGGCGCGATCGCCAGCAGTTCTTCGTCGGAGGCCTTCGCGTCGACACCGTCGAAGAACACGCCGACCTCGAACTTCCAGCGCTTGAGGTACGCACGCAGGATCACCGGCTTCTCGTGGTCGGCGAGTTCGGTGTAGGTGAACGTCTCGGTCCGGCGCCCGACGCTCAGCTGTCCCTCACCCGCGACGCGCAGGTTGCGCACCCACTGCGTGACACCGCGCGGCGCGACCAGGTAGCGCTCCCCGTCCAGTTTCAGCAGGTTGACCGGGACCGAGCGCAGTTCGCCGCTTTTCCGGCCCCGGACCGAGAGCACCCGGCTGCCCAGGACCGAGACGCCGAGCTTCGTCAGCTTGAGCACGAACTCGTTGAACGCGTTGGTGGCCTTGGCCGGCTTGACGTAGCGAGTGGCGGCGGCAGTAGTGGCGGCGGCAGTGGTGCTGGAGGCGGTGACGCTGGGGGTGGCGGCGTCAGCGACGGGGGAAGTGGCGGTCATCTCGGCTCCTCGAAGTCTGCGAGAGCAGTGCTCTCTGTTAAGAGCAGTGAACACCAGAGCAGTGCATCATGTCAAGAGCAGTGCTCTCGTTTAGGTGCGATGCTCTATGGTGAGAGCATGGCTGCCACCCAGACCGCGCGCGAACGCGCCCGAGCCGAGCTCACCCGTGAGATCAAGGACGAAGCCCGCCGCCAGCTCGCCGAGGTCGGTGCGCTCGGCCTCTCGCTCCGCGCGGTCGCGCGGGAGCTGGGCATGGTCTCGTCGGCGCTCTACCGGTACTTCTCCAGCCGTGAGCAGCTGCTGACCGCGCTGATCGTCGACGCCTACAACGCCGTCGGTGAGGCCGCGGAGGCGGCCGACGACCCCAAGAAGTCCTCGCTGGCGAGGTGGGAGTCGATCTGGCACGCGGTCCGCGCCTGGGCGAAGGCGCACCCGCACGAGTACGCGCTGATCTACGGCTCGCCGATCCCCGGCTACCAGGCCCCGCAGGACACCGTCGCACCCGCGGGCCGGGTGGCGTTCGCGCTGGTCGCGGTCCTGCGCGACGCGAATCTCCGGGTCGAGACCGAGGTCGGCGAGATGCCTGTCGAGCTACTGCACCAGCTCGACGCCGTCACCGAGATCCTCAAGATCAACCTGGCGCCCGAGACGGCCTCCCGGCTGCTCATGGCCTGGACCCAGCTGTTCGGGATGATCAACTTCGAGTTGTTCGGCCAGTACGTCGGCTCCGTCGACCCTTCGGACGCCTTCTTCGCGCACGGGATCCGTCAGATGGCCGAGTTCACCGGGATCAAGATGACCGGCTGAGCGCGGTCCAAGACCGCATCAGCAACTGGACGGCGTCCACCACGTCCTCGTCGCCGGTCCCCTCGGGACTGAGGAAACGCTGCAACAGGAGACCGTCTTCGAGCGCGTGCAGGATCAACGCGAGGAAGGCCGGATCCGCGGGCGGTTCCGCGCCCCGCGCGGCGAGCTCGGTCCGGATCGAGGTCTCCAGCAGTGCCCTTGTCGACTTCTCGCCTTCGCCGACGAGCGGGCGCGCGTCGGGATTCCGCAGCGCGTAAAGAGCCAACTCGGTGCGCAGGGTCAGCCAGCCGGCGAGGTGTTCGGCGCGTTCGACGTTCCACGCGCGCAGGCGGTCCATCATCTCCGCGAAGGAGCCGACGCCCTCACGCAGCGCGGAGACCTCTTCGGCCTCGCGCTGGGTCCGGCGGCGCAGCAGTTCGACGACCAGCTCGTGCTTGCCGTCGAAGTTGCCGTAGAAGGCCCCTCGGGTGAATCCGGCTCGTTCGGCGATCTGCTCGACGGACGTGCCGTTGACCCCGCGTTCGGAGAACAGCTCGGCGGCCGCCGCGAGCAGGCGCTGTCTGGTCTGCTCGCGGCTTTCTTCCCGCGTCAAGCGCTTCGCCGTCACACGGCGATCTTAGAGCTGTGCCGAATCAGCTCTCAGCGGGAGAACGTCCGTTCTCCCGGCCGGTCAGCCACACCCCGCCCGCGAGAACGGCTGCGGCGACCACGACGACCACCGCGGTGAGCGACCACAAGGCCTGGCTCGCCAAGAACGCGGCGACCGCGCCGAAGAGAACGGCGACGAGGAGCAACGGCGTGGTCCGGACGGCTGTGGCGGCGGGGACGGTCACCATGGGGGCTTTCCCTTCGGGGTGGGGGCGCGAAACACTCGGTCTTCGCGGAGGAGACCGCGCCGGGTCGGTGGCCTTACGCCGAGCGGGGCACGGATCACCCTTCCGGGCGAGATACCGGCGTGGCGGCTAGCGTCACGCCGAGGATGACATCGAGGGAAAGGCGGCTCGCGGTGGAGAAGTGGGCGGAGCAGGTCGGCAGGATCCGGGTCATCGGAACCGGGGTGATGGGCCGGGGCATCGTCCAGCTCGCCGTGACGGCGGGGCTCGAGGTCGAGCTCGCCGACGCCCGGCCCGACGCCGTCGGCGAGGCCATCGACCACGTCGGCGCGATGCTCGGCAAGCTCGCCTCGAAGGGCAGGATCACCGAAGAGGCCGCCACGGCCGCGAAAGGCAGGCTGATCGCGGCCGAAGACCCGCTGGCCCCCGCCGACGGTGTCGACCTCGTCATCGAAGCGGTCCGCGAGGACCTGGAGATCAAACGCGCGCTGTTCGCCGAACTGGAACGGGTCTGCGGCCCGGACACCGTGTTCGCCACCAACACCAGCTCGCTTTCGGTCACCGGGATCGGTGCCGCGCTGACCGATCCGGGCCGCCTGCTCGGCCTGCACTTCTTCAATCCGGTCCCGCTGATGCGGCTGGTCGAGGTCGTGCCCGGCGCGCGGACGGCCACGTGGCTGCCGCCCGCCGTGACCGAACTCGTCCGCGGCTGGGGACACGAACCCGTCCTCGCCCGCGACGCGCCGGGCTTTCTGGTCAACCACGCCGGCCGCGGGCTGGGCACCGAGGCGCTGCAGATCCTCGCCGAAGGGATCGCGACCCCGGCCGAGGTGGACCGCGTCGCGCGTGACGTGCTCGGCTTGAAACTCGGCCCGTTCGAACTGCTGGACCTCACCGGCCTCGACGTCTCACATGCCGTGCTCGAAAGCATCTGGAGCGGCTTCCACGGCGAACCGCGACTGCGGCCCTCGTGGCTGACGCGTCCCCGCGTCGCCGCCGGGCTGTTCGGACGCAAGAACGGCGAGGGCTTCTACAGCTACGTCGACGGGCAACAGCAGGTGGAGCCGGAGCCTGCCGCGCCGGAGGCCCCCACCACTCCCGTGTGGGTCGACGACGAACGGCTCGGCACGCTGCTCTCGGCGGCCGGAATCCAGGTCGTGCACTCCGCCTACCCGGACACGGTCCTGATCGTCAGCCCGATCGGTTCGTCCACTGTGGACACGGCACTGGCCGCGGGCCTCCCGGCGGAACGGGTCGTCGGCGTCGACCCCCTCGGCGGCTACGGGAAACGCCTGACGCTTTCGGTCCACCCCGCACTCGACCCGGCCGCCGGCCGCACCGCCTGGGGTGCGCTCGCCGCGACCGGGCTGCCGGTGACCGTGGTCCGCGACGGCCCCGCGCCGATCGCGCAGCGGCTGCTGGCGTCGATCGTCAACACCGCCTGCTTCATCGCCGGGCAGCGCCTCGCCACACCGGAGGACATCGACACCGCCGTCCGGCTCGGCCTCGGTTACCCGCGCGGCCCGCTGACCTGGGGCGACGAAGCGGGCGCGGACCTCGTGCTGCGGGTCCTGCGCGGCCTCGTCGCGAGCACCGGCGACCAGCGCTACCGGCCGAGCGCCTGGCTGACCGAACGGGTCGCGCTCGGCCTGCCGCTCGCCTCGACGGGCACCGTCCCCGCCGACCTCCTGCGCTGAGGGTCGAGTGGGTCATGAGTATTTGGGGTCGTTCTGGCCAAGAGTGGTTCAGATACCTGGGGTGGGCCGGGTAGCGGCCAGTCCGTGAAGGACTCCTTGCCTCGGCTCAGCCGAGGAAACCCGACCTTCACACCTTCCCCAGTACATGAAGGCCCCCTTTCCTCGGCTGGTCACTCAAAACCACGGCCGAGGGAAGGGGGCCTTCACGCGCGATCAGTGCCTACCAGGGGCGGTCGGTCACCGCACCGTTGGAGGCGTTCCAGAACACGTAGCCACCCTGGAAGTTGTTCTGCCTTCCACCGGTGACGACCATTTCGTCGGTGGTCGGGTAACGCAGGTAAGAACGTTCCCAGCCGAGCGCCGCCCAGCGCTTGCGGATCTCGCCCCACACGCCGTGCGCGTCGGTCGCCATCGACCAGTAGATGGAACCGGCCTTGGTGAAGTGGGTGTACCGGCCGACGCCGTCCGGGGTCGCCGCCTCGTCCGTGGCCGGGTATCCCATGGGCCCGGCTTCCCAGCCGAGCGCCGCCCAGCGGACGCGGATCCGGCCGTAGATCGCCCTCGCGTCCGTCTGGACGGTGTAGTAGATCGAACCGGCCTTGCTGAAGTGGTTGTAGCGGCCGAGCCCGTCCGGAGTGCCCGCCTCGTCGGTGCTCGGGTAACCCAGCGGTCCCCGCTCCCAGTCGAGCGACGCCCACTTCTGCCGGATCCTGCCGTAGATCGGGTGGGCTCCGGTGTTCACGGTGTAGTAGATCGACGACTGCAGAACGCCGGGCCAGACCGGGAAGTGGTTGTACCGGGCGACACCGTCCGGAGTGGCCTGTTCATCGGTGGCGGGCGGACCGAACTTCACATGCCCACCGGCGGCGAGGTACTTCTTGAGGATCTCGCCTTCGATCTGCTTGACGCCCGTGTCCTTCGACCAGTACAGCCGCCCACGCTCGTAGGTGCGGAAGCGGACCGTGCCGTCGACGGCTTCGGGTGCGGTCGGGGCGCCGAGTCGTTGCGCCAGCGCGGGTTCGTCGCGGTAGCGCTTGTCGATCGGCGTGATGTAGTTCGCCGTGATCGTCTGGTCGACGGTGCCCATGGTGATGTTCGTCAGCCGCCCGGTGGCCCCGTTGGACCAGCCGGTGAAGGTCGACGAACCGTCGGAAGCGACCTCGGCCGCCTGGATCTCGACGGTCGCGCCTTCGACCACCATCGCCGAGGTGGCGCCGCCTTCCGGCGTGATGCCGAGCGCCGCGGCGACGTTGCTGGTGAGGGTCAGCCGGTGTTCGCGTGGCTTCGCGACATAGGTCTTCGAGACCGTGACGCCGGCGCTGTCGGTCGCCGTCGCGGTGAACTCCAGGTTGGAGTCCGTGTGGTCGGTGAACGGCATGGTGAACTCGGGGCCGGTGCCGCCGCGGTCCGGATGCGCGTGGCAGACCGCGTTCTCCGGGCAGTGCCGGACCAGCGTGGTCCAGGTGACCGGGAGGGCGCCGTCCTCGGTGTCGGTGATGGTCGCGCCGACCTTGACCTCCTCGCCGACCGCGAACAGGCGGTCACCGGGGTCGGTCATGACGAGCTTCGGCGAGTGGTTTCCGGGCGCCACGGCGATGTCCGTGCTCCCGGAGGCCTGCAGGCCGTCCTTCACCGTCAGTTTCGCGGTGAACTTCTCGGTCCCGGCCGCGTAGGTGTGGCTGACCTTCGCGCCGGTGCCGGTGGTGCCGTCGCCGAAGTCCCACTCGTAGGTCAGCGGGTCGTTGTCGAAGTCGTAGGAACCGCTGCCGTCGAAGGAGACCGTGCGGGTTTCGGGGTTCGTCTCCGAAGTCGCCACCGCGACGGGCGCCTTGTTCCCGGTGGTGTAGCTGAGCCGTCGCAGCAGGCCGGTGTAGATGTCGGCGTACACGATGTCGCCGTTGGCCGCGGCCAGGAACTTGACCGGACCGCCGATGCCGGTGAACTTCGGCGGCGTCTCCTGCGGGCGGACGACGCGGCCCTGCGTGTCGTACTTGGCCGTCCAGAGCTTCTGGGTGGCGTAGTCGCCGAAGAAGTACGCGCCGCGGTATTCCTCCGGGTACGACTCTCCATTGTAGACAATGCCGGCGGTGATGCTGTTGCCGTTGTCGACACCCTGTCCGTGGCGGATCGCCAGCATCGGCGGGGTGTTCACGGCCGAAGCGCACTGCGGCATCGCGGAAAAGCCGTCGGCGGGCTGGTTGCCCTCGAAACACGGCCAGCCGTGGTTCGCGCCCTTCTGGACGAAGTTGATCTCTTCCCAGGTGCCCCAGCCGACGTCGCCGACCACCGGCAGGCCGGTGCTGGCGTCGAGGCTGAACCGGAACGGGCTGCGGAAGCCGCTCGCGAACACCTTGGAACGCAGCGAGTTCGGGTTCGCCGCGGTGTAGTAGGGGTTGTCCGGCACGCCGGCGCCGTCCGCGGTGATGTGGAAGATCTTGCCGAAGATCTTGTCGAGGTCGTACACGTTGAGCGCGAACGGGTCGGCCGCGCCCTGGAAGCGGGAGCTGTCGCCGGTCGAGACCCACACCGTGCCGTCGGGGGCGGCCACGACACCGGTGATGCCGTGGATGTCGGTGTTGGCGGCGCCCTCGATGAGCACCTTCTCCCCGGTCAGCCCGGTCGGCCGGTCGGTGCCGGAGACGGTCCAGCGCGAGGCGCGCAGGGCGATCCCGCCGCCGGCGACGTCGACCGCGCGGGCCGTGTAGATCACGCGGGAGGTGGCGTAGTCGGGTGCGATCGCGATACCGACCAGCCCGAGGTCACCGGTGCTGCGAACGGGCAGGGTCGCGATGCTCTGCGCCTGTCCGGTGGTGGACACCCAGGCGACGTTGCCCTGCTTTCCGGTGGTGAGCATCGAGCCGTCGGGCAGGTAGGCGAAGTCGGTCAGGTCGTATGGAGCCTGCCCGCTCTGCTGGTCACGCAGGACGAAGCCGGGTGGCATAACGGGTGCGGCGGACGCGGAAGTCGACGTCAGCGGCACCAGCAAGGTCACTATCAGCAACGTCACGACGGCGTGACAGAGCGCGCGGAATTTCGAAGGCATGCAAGGGCCCCTTCCCCAGTCGAACGTCTCATCGACGGGGCCCAGGTGGGCATTTCACACTTTCGAGTGCCTTTATCGAATTGTGATCACCACTTTCGGTCGATCACCTGCCCCGTGCTCCGGTTCCACGTGACGTAGCCGCCTTGGAAGCTGTTCTGCCGTCCGATGGGGATGCCGAACTCGTCCGTCGACGGGTAGCGCAGGTACGACCGCTCCCAGCCGAGCGCCGCCCAGCGCTGCCGGATCGCCCCGTAGATCGCGTGCGAGTCGGTGGCCATCGTCCAGTAGACCGAGCCCGCCTTCGTGAAGTGGTTGTACCTGCCGATCCCGTCGGGGGTCGGCAGCTCGTCCGTCGCCGGGTAGCCGAGCGGCCCCCTCTCCCAGCCCAGTGCCGCCCATTTGACCCGGATCCGCCCGTACACCGGATGCGCGCCGGTCGACGGCGTCCAGTAGATCGAGGACTGCGAAGTGCCGGGCCAGTTCGGGAAGTGGTTGTACCGGCCGACGCCGTCCGGAGTGCCGGTCTCGTCCGTCGCCGGCGGGCCGAACTTCCGGTGCCCGCCGAGCCCGAGGTACTTCTTGAGGATCTCGCCTTCGATCTGCTTCACGCCGGTCTCGGCGCTCCAGTAGAGCCTGCCGCCCGCGTACGCCCGGTAGCGCACGGTCCCGTCGGTGATCTCGGGCCCGGTCGGCGCGCCGAGCCGTTGCCGCAGCGCGGGTTCCGCCTGATAGCGCTTGTCGATCGGGGTGAGGTAGTTCGCGGTCATGGTGAGGTCGTGCGCCGGGACGGTGACGGTCACCGTGCGCGAGGTCCTCCCGTCGGACCAGTTCACGAACGTCGAAACGCCGTCCGCGGCGACCTCCTCCGCCACCACCTCGAACGTCGCCCCCTCGGTCACCATCGCCGTGTTCACCCCGCCCTCGGCCGGGATGCTCAACGCCGCGGGAACACTGCCGGTCAGCGTCAGCCGGTGCTCACGCGGCATGGCGACGTAGGTCCTGCTCGCCGCCACCCCGGCACCGTCGGTCACCGTCGCGGTGATCTCGACGCGGGAGTCCTGGTGATCGGTGAAGGGCACGGTGAAAGCCGGTCCGCCGCCCGGCGAACCGGGATGCGCGTGACAGGTCGCCTCCTCCGGGCAGTGCCGGATCAGCGTGGTCCAGGCGACCGGCAGCGCGCCGTCCTCGGCGTCGGTCGCCGTCACCCCGACGACGACCGGTTCCCCGACCGCGAAGGTCCGCGCGCCGGGATCCGTCAGCACCGGATCCGGCGAATGGTTTCCCGGCACCACGACGACATCGGTGCCGCCGGAGGCACCGAGCCGGTCGGTGACGGTGAGCCGCGCGGTCGCACTCGTCATTCCGGCACCGTAGGCGTGGGTCACCCGGACCCCGGTCTGGCTCGTACCGTCGCCGAAATCCCAGTGGTAGGTCAGCGGATCGCCGTCGAAGTCGTAGGACCCGGCGCCGTCGAAGGTCACCGTCCTCGTCGACGGCTCGGTGCTCGACGTCGCCACCGCGACCGGTTCCGCGTTCGTCCCCGGATAGCTGAGCCGCCGCAGGTTCCCGGTGTGGATGTCGGCGTACACGATGTCGCCGTTGGCCGCCGCCGCGAACTTGACCGGACCGCCGACACCGGTGAACTTCGGCGGCCGTTGCGGTGCTTGGACGAGCCTGCCCTGACTGTCGTACGTCATCGTCCAGATCTTCTGCGTGACGTAGTCGCCGAAGAAGAAGGCGCCGCGGTATTCGTCCGGATAGGACGATCCACTGTAGACGATCCCGGCGGTGACACTGTTTCCCTCGTCGATCCCGGAACCGTGGTGGTAGGCGGTGATCGGCGGCGTGTTGACCACACCCGCGCAACCGGCGAGGCCTGCGTACCCGGGCGTGGGGGAATTCCCTTCCCAGCAAGGCCAGCCGTGGTTCGCGCCCGGCCGCACGACGTCGACCTCCTCCCAGGTGTTCCAGCCGACGTCGCCCACGACCGGCAGGCCGAGCCGCGGGTCGAGGGAGAACCGGAACGGGCTGCGGTAACCGCTGGAGAACACCTTGGAGCGATTCGAATCCGGCGCCGCGGTGGAGTAATAAGGGTTGCCGGGCACACCGGCGCCATCCGGTGTGACGTGCAGGATCTTGCCGTACAGCTGATCGAGGTCGAGTGCGCGCAACGCGCCCGGATCCATCCTGGTGAAGTCGGCGGCGTCACCGATGGAGATCCACAACGTCCCGTCCGGTGCCGCGACGAGCCCGGAGACTCCGTGGACGTTGTGGAACCCGGGAAGGTCGACGAGCACCCGTTCGTTCGCGAGGCCGGTGGGGACGTCCGCGCCGGTCACCGTCCAGCGCGCCACCCGCATGGTGAACGCGCCACCGCCCGTGTCGAACGACCACGCGAGGTAGATCCGGCGCGACGTGGCGAAATCCGGGGCGACGGCGAGGCCGACGAGACCGAGATCTCCGATGTCGTGGACGGGAAGGGACGCGACCGTCCGTGCCGGGCCGGCCACGGGCACCCAGGCGACCTTGCCGCTCTTGCCGATGCTGAGCACCGAACCGTCCGGCAGATAAGCGAAATCGGTCAGGTCGAACGCGGCCTGACCGCTCGGCTGATCACGCAACACGAAGCCGGACGGAAGGGTGGGCGCCGCGCTCGCTTCCGGAGCGCCCACCCATCCCGGGAGAAGCAGGATGGCAACCGACAAGGCCACGAGTATGCGAGTGAGTGCCCAGCTCAGCTTCATCGGCGCTTCCCCACTTCCGGCGTGTCATGGCACGTCGCCGGGGAAGGCCGGGTCATTGCGGCCTTCGGCTCAACGCAACCGAACCGCAATGATCCGCACGAGAGCGCTGCCTCACGGTGGTCGTGAGTGGCGATTCGGGTTAGAACCCGAATCGCCACTCACGACCCACCCGGCCCACTCGCCGTCGCGACCCTCAGGCCACGACCTGCACCACGTCGCCGCTCTGCAGTGTCGTGAAGTACTTCTGCGAAGCCGCCGCGGACAGGTGGATGCAGCCGTGCGAGTACACCGAGAGGCTGCCGGTGTGGAACGCGATGCCCGGCAGGAAGAACACCGAGTTCGGCATCGGCGCGTCGAACTGCTTCGAGTGGTAGTTCTTGACCTTGGCCGAGACGTGGAAGACCCCGGTCGGCGTTGCGTGGCCCTTCTTGCCGGGCAGCTGCTTGACCGGGCCGTAGATGACCTTGCCGTCCTGCAGCAGCCACGTCTTCAGCGCGGAAAGGTCCACGCAGGCGCTCACACCCGGCGAGGCCAGCGCGGCCTTGCAGGGGACCGCGGCGGCGTTGGCGGCGGGCTTGGCCGCCGGTTTCGGCGTGGGTTTCGGCGTCGGCTTGGGCTTCGAGGACGTCGGCTTCGGCTTGGAGCTGGAGCTACTGGGCGTAGGCGTCTGCGAAGACGTGGCAGGCGCCGACGTGACAGGCGCCGACGTGGTCGTGGTCCCGCCCGCCGGGTCGCCCTGCGCGACGGCGCCGCCACCGGGCGCGCTGCCGCCGGCGTCGCCGGAACACGCGGTCAGCACCAGCGCCGTGGCCAGTGCACTCACCCCCACCAGGAACTTCTTCACGACCCGTACCCCCGTTTGCCCGTAGTCCCGCTGACATGGGTAAAGACGGAGGTCGCCCGTCCGGGGTTGTTGATCGGAAGGTCACGATCGCGTCTCAGGGCACGCGGCCGACGACCCGCGCGTACATCCGGCCCGGATTGGCGCCTTCGTCCAGGTATCCGGGCAGCGGCGGCAGGTCCCGCGCGAACACGGCCAGCCGCCCGAACAGTTCGTCCGCGTCGGACGGACGCCGTTCCGGGTCCTTCTCCAGGAGATCCGCGAGCAGCACCCTCAGTCCATCCGGGACACCGTCCACTTCGGCCGGGCTCTCCTTGACCTGCTTCTCGAAGACCGCGTACGCCGTCGGGCCGGTGAAGAGCTGCCTGCCGGTCAGCATTTCGTGCAGGACGCAGCCCAGCGCGTACAGATCGCTGCGTGGCCCGGCGATCCCGCGCTGGATCTGCTCGGGCGCCATGTACGCGGGGGTGCCCAGGATCTGCCCGGCGCGGGTGAACTGGGCGACGTCGGTCTCACGCAGCATCGCGAGCCCGAAGTCGAGCACCTTCACGCTGCCGTCGGGACACAACATCAGGTTGGTGGGCTTGAGATCGCGGTGGCAGATGGAAAGCGCGTGCGCGGCGGACAGCACGGCGCAGGCCTGCGCCGCGATCGCGGCCGCCCACGGCACCGGCAGCGGCCCGTGTTCGGCGGCGAGATCGGCGACGGTCACGCCCTCGATGAACTGCATGACCTGGTACAGCCGCTCGTCGTAGGTGCCGAAGTCGTACAGCGTCGGCGCCCCCGCGTGTTCCAGGGTCGCGAGGATCCGCGCCTCGCGGATGAACCGCTGCTCGAGTTCGGCGTCCGGACCGCCGGGAAGCCCGAGGAACTTCACCGCCACGCGGCGGCCGAGATGCCGGTCGTGGCCCGCGTAGACCGCGCCCATCCCACCCCGGCCGAGCGGCAGCTCGTCGAGTTCGTAACGGTCCGCGATCAGCACCTAATTCCCCGGCCTCAGTTGACCTTCCGTCAGACCGGTCAAGCCTAGCCGTACCAGCTCCAGGCCCGATTCCGCCGCCTCGCGCAGGGCGTCCTCGAAAGCGGCGAGCCGGGTGAACGCCGCCCCGTAGGCCCGCTGCGTCTCGATGGGCAGGCGCGGGATCCGGGTGCGCTTGAGGTCGATCCTGGTCGACGAGGTCGGTGCGACCTGCCCGGCCGCGCGCAGGCAACCGGCGAGGAACGCGGCGTCCAGCCGTTCGGGATCGGTGCGGTACTTGGACATCGTCGGCTCCACCGTGACCGTCTCTCCACTGTGGACATACGCGGGTACGGCGGGCGACGCGACGACATCGCCCTCTTCCACCGATTCCGGCACGATGAGCAGGCCGGACTTCAACAGCTCGCCGATCGTGGTGAACGCCGGCTTCTCGTCGGAAACCGCCAGCGACGGCAGTTCCGGCCGGATCCCGTCGAACCGCTTCCGGACTTCCAGGAACGCCTCACCCGCGTGTTCGTCCCGCGCCTGATACCGCAAGGGAGAAAGGTCGATCTCCTCGTCGAGCAGGTCGATGATCCGGACCGCGCCCGGCACCTCGACGCCGCGCAGATGCGCCGTCCACTGTTCCTCCACAGTGGACGGATCGGCCAGCAGAAGCACCCTGGACGGCGGCCGCTCGCCGGGCTCCGGCCGCCGCAACAGCCAGAGATCCGCCCCGCCGACCGTGACCACGGCGCGCAAAGCCCCGGCCCGCAGCAGGTTCCCGCGGATCCGCCGTCCGGTGCGGCGTCCGGCGGCGGCGGGCGGCATCCGGATCGCGACCAGCCCGCCGGGCTTCACATGTGCGAGACAGTGCTGGACCCACGCCAGTTCCGGTTCGCCGCGCGGCGGCTGGCCGTACTCCCAGCGCGGGTCGCCGACCAGGTCGTCATAACCCCATTCGCGTTCGTTGAACGGCGGATCGCAGACGACGGCGTCCGCGAGAACACCTTCGTAGGAGTCCATCGACAGCGCGTCCGCGCCGTACATCTCCATGTCGGCCCCCGCGAGCAGCAGCCGATGCGCGGCGATGCACGAGGTCGCCGGATCGTCGACCTGGCCGAGCAGCCGGGTCCCGCCGGAGGCGAGCAGCAGGGTCCCGAGCCCGCACGCGGGGTCGAGCACGACGCCGGGTTCGGGACCGATGAGCCGGGCCATCAGCGCGGCCACCGGCTCGGGAGTGACGGACAGCCGGCGGGAGTGCGCCTCGACGTAGCGCTCGCACAGGAACTCGAAGGCCCCCCGCGGGCCCTGCTCGTCGGCGAAGCGGTCCACCAGTTCGAACAGCTCGACATCGTCGTAGCGGGGCGAGAAAGTCCACGCGCCGGGCCGCGACAGGTACGACCCCACCCGGCCGACCCGCAGGCCGAGCGACAGGTCGTCGCCGAGGTTCCGCAGCCGCTGCCAGATCCGGTCCCCGAGCGAGATCTCGACCGGTTTGCCGCGCTCACGCAGCCAGTGTTCGACGTGGACCAGGGAAAAGAGGGGGCTCGACGCCGTCCCGCCGACGGGCGGCGGAAAATCTCCGTACCGTCTACGCCAGTTGCTCACCGCGGCGCGGCCGACGCCGGCGATCCGCGCGATGTCCGCCGCGCTGACGGTGGCTTGCTCCTCCATCGGCGCATCGTAACCGACAGCTGAGCATTCCAGCCTTTTGTTTGTGAACTCAGTACACAGCTGCTTTACTGGGGTCCATGAGGTACACCCTTCGGTACGCGGCCGGCTCGGACGTCGGGCGGCGCCGCCAGGTCAACCAGGACTCGGTCTACGCCAGCGCCAGGATGCTCGCGGTCGCCGACGGCATCGGCGGCCAGCCACACGGCGAGGTGGCCAGTGCCGAGGCGGTCGGCGTCCTGTCTCGGCTCGACGCGGACCTCCACGGTTTCGACCTCGCGGAAGTCGACCTGGCCGAGGTGCTCTCCGGCGGCTTGCGCACCATCGACGACCGGCTCGCCGCGACGGCCGAGCGGGACCCCGAGACGCGGGGCATGGGCACCACCCTGACGGCGTTGCTGTTCGACGGCTCGCACTTCACGGCCGCCCACATCGGCGACTCCAAGGGATATCTCCTCCGCGGAGGAACGCTTCAGCGCTTCACGCGCGACCACACCCTCGCGCAGGCACTCGCGGACGACGGCCGCATCGACCCATCGGAGGTCGAGGGGCACCCTCGTGGCTCGCTGTTGATGAAGGCGCTCCTGAGCACCGGGAGCGGCGAAGCGGACATCTGGGCCTTCGACGCCGCCCCCGGAGACCGTCTCCTGCTGTGCTCGGATGGGTTAACGGCAACGGTTGTCGAAACCGTTATCAAGGACGTCCTCGGCGCCTTCCAAGAGCCCGCCGAGACCGTCCCGAGGCTGATCGACCTGGCCAACGAAGGCGGCGGACCGGACAACATCACCTGCGTCGTAGCCGACGTTCTCTCCCCCGCGCCCGCCTGAACCCGGGAAGCCGCAAACGCAGGTCAGACCCGCCTTCGAGGGGGCGAAAGGGCATCCGGTAAAGTTCCCCACGGAGGATTGGCCGAGCGGCCTAAGGCGCACGCTTGGAAAGCGTGTTGGGTTCACGCCCTCGCAGGTTCGAATCCTGTATCCTCCGCCGCAGTAACCAGGCAAAACGCCGGGTGCTCCGCTTCACGGGCACCCGGCGTTTTCCGTCTCAGTCTCAGTTCCAGTCTCATTCGGCCCTCATCAGGCCACCTTTCCACCGTCGGTGTTGCCGTCCTTGGTGGTCCACAGCAGCCCGTCGACACGGCCGGCCACCCCACGCCGGATACGGTCCGTAACGTGCTGGTACCGAGCGGCCATCTTGCTGCTCGACCAGCCCATGATGGCCATGACGGTCCGTTCGGGAACCTCCAGCAGAAGCAGGACGGTGGCCGCGGTGTGCCGCGCGTCGTGCAGCCGCCGCTCATCGACTCGCGCTTCCCGCAGCAGGGCCTTCCAGTGGTGGTAGTCGGTGTTCGTGCTCATCACCCCGCCGGTCGGTGTCGTGAAGACGTAGCCAGTCTCTGTCCACATCTCAGCCGCGAGCTTGCGCTCAGCATCCTGAGCGGCCTTGTGCCGGACGAGCAGAAGCGCGAGCTGTGAAGGCAGCCCGACGTAACGTGTCCCGGCACGAGACTTGGTCTTTTTCGTCTCCTTCCTGACGTTGACCTTCTGGGGGCAGTAGCCCGCGTGCTTGCGTCCGCAGGGCGTTGTGCACCCATGCTTGTACTTCGGTCGCTGTCGACTTCGCCGTACCGCGATGTCCGGCGAGTAGAGATCGACGCAGTCCTCGCAGAACTCGACTTTGTGCTTGTCGCAGGGGCGGTCCCACCCGGCCCAGTTGACGTCTTCCCATTGGATGCCGAGCGTCTCGCCTTGACGAAACCCGAGTGCCAGCGCGATGGCCCATCGCGCGCTGTTCCGCTTTCGCGCGGCGGTTTCGAGGAGTCGTTGGATGTCGTCGACGTCGTACGGTTCGACCTCCTCCTCGTCGACCTGCGGTGCACGCGCAAGGTCCACAGGGTTGTCCGTGATGACCTTCTCGCGTTTCGCTTCGTTGAGCGCAGCGCGAATGGTTCGATGAACCTGGTGCACCCTGCCCGGTTTCGCTCCCGCGTTGAGCATCTTCCGGTAGAGCTTGTTCAAGTGCCGCGGTTCGAGGTTGTTCTCGGAATGCGCACGTTGAAGACGCAGCGCACGCAGGCCGGGAATGAGGTGGACGCGGCAGGCTACTTCATATGCTTCCCAAGCGCTTTCACTGATCGTCGGCGGCGCCATGACGTCGTACAACCAGTAGTTGAGCCAAGTTTCCACTGTCCAGTTCTGGCCGGCCTTGCGCACTTTCCCGCTGTCGCGCTCGTTCTCCAGCTCGCGAACGCGGTCCCGGACCCTGGTTTCGTCCTTGGACATGGTGTGTCGACGGTCTGGATCGCCGTTGTCCTTGAATGCGAGGACGACACGCTAACGATCCGCTACGGGCGTGGGCGGGCGCACGGGAGCCCAAATTGGCAAACATGCACGTCAGGACATCACGATCATTTCCCTGTAAATCAGGACGCAGGAACCTATGATGACATTTGACCAACTCTCACATTTCGATCCAAAAAAACGTTTAACCGGGTTTAATCTCGTCAAAATATTCAGAGTCGACCCGGACGGAAATTGTTGTACCGACGTCACGGGCCAGTTTCCTAATAGCCCTATATACCCGTTCGGGCGGACTGACTCGAAGCACAACAGTGCTTCCTTCTAGGTTGGTTTCCAAGATTACATTGGCACCGTCTCCGCCAAAGACATCGTCAACCAAGGTCCTGTACAAAGTACTTCCAAGTTCGCCAAATGTTGCGCCCCCACCAGTAGACAAACCAGGCTGCTGCTCGCCGGGGATTCGTTCAAGCTTTGCGGCAACTAAACGCTGAGCGCGAGTAATTCCACGCACCGTCGAGAGAACCTCTTCAAGCAGGTCTCGATCAGATCGCCTCACATTGGGCGAGACTGCACGCCTCGACGGATCATTATTAATTCGTTCGACGGCTTCCTTTAGCTCCGGCCACCATTTTTCCAAAGCCTTGACCAGGTGTGCGTCTTCCAAGGGCCTCTCAGCTGCCGAATTGATAGCTAGAAGAATATTTTTAATCCCATTCTTGTCAAGCATTTGAGCTTGAAATTGCCCCAGCGGGTTCTGAATGTCCGCCAATTTCAAATCAATGGCAAGGGGTATAACCCGACTTGTCGCCACAGCCTTTGCCAACGCGCCAGCTTCAAAGTTCAGCCACGGCTTTTCCTGATTTTCACTGGTTACAAAGATGATTCCAAAATCAGTACTCTCCAACTGAGATGAGATTTCAGTTTGCCAACGCGCACCGGCTTCTATACCCGTGGACATAAAGGGCTCAATCTCATTTACCAGCAGCGGCAGCCAGTCTCTCATTGCGGCAGCGATCTGCTTACTATGGTCACCGGACCAGCTAAGGAAAACCTTCATAGATTGCATCTTAGTGCCATACCCGACAGGAGTAGTCGCGACGCTCCGGATTCCTCAACGCGCTGGCGAGAAAGCATGATGAATCTAGCCCCTATGAACCTTGAGCGTTCGACGCGCAGCAGACGAGCGCCAGCCAGGGAAGTGCGGCAACCACTCACCTCGCATAGAACCCAGGCACCGCCCTCGCGCCCCAAGGTTCATCGAATCGTGACCGTCTCTCCCGATCGCCCGCCGGTGACAACGCGCGACGAGAGTCGCAGCCACCAGGTGGCCGTTGGCACCTACGGGGACTTATGCCCACACCTTCCTGCGACAGCGCGTGACCTGGTCACGCCTACGGCTGGGGCTGCATACCGATGGCCCCGACAGCCGCGCTAGTCTCAGTCCTAGTCTCATTCGCCCCGGTTCAAGGAGGTTCGTCGGAGTGCCGAGAACGCTTTGACCTGGGGCTATGGGGTACACGGACCCCCGTGTACGGAGGTACGCAGACTTGGAAAGCGTGTTGGGTTCACGCCCTCGCAGGTTCGAATCCTGTATCCTCCGCCGTCAGCAAGGCCCCGGACGTTCCGACGTCCGGGGCCTTGTTGATTAGTTAGCAGGACCTTCACTTAACAGAGTCAGTTGATCACGCTAAGTTCAATGGTGGTCGTTCCAGCCCCCGACGTCCCAAGGAGTCCGCCAAAATGGCCGGAGTCGAAGAGATCCGCGCTGGTATCGCGCTCGCGAACGAGAAGGCATCCGCGAGCATCGCCGCACTTCAGCAGGCAGCGCAGTCTCTCGAAGAAGCCCAGCTTTCGCTTTCCCAGGCCACCCAGGGCAGCACCCAGCACGAGGTGAGCCAGGCGCACGGGCTTCTCGCCGAGGCCCTGCAGGGCATCACCGGTATGCAGAGCACCATCCAGGCGGGCATTTCGTCGGCCGAGTCCTACTCGACCCGCCTCTAGCGCATGTACCTCGAAGAGCTGCACCAGCTGCTGACAGCCGTCCAAACCGGCCTCGCCGACGGACGTGCCCATGCCGAGCGGGCCAGAAGCCTGCTCGAGGAATCCAGGCGCGCTCTTGTGGAACCACAGGCCCAAGCCGTTCCATGGGTGCCGTCGCAGCTGGCGCAGGCCGACGAGGGGATCGAAAACCTCCTGACGCGCCTTTCCGCCGCTGACGACCTGGTCAGCGGTTACCAATCACGCCTCTGAGATCGGCGAGCCGGTATGGGCAGCAAAGCGAGTGAACAGCGCAATCGCGTCGTTACGGCGCTGGAGCGGGTCCGGCACCAGATCGGGCTCGTCCTCGGCGCCGCCGCCGGCGCCCGCCAGTCCGCCGAAGCGGAACTGGCCAAGCTTCGACTGGAACAGCACATAGTCCGGGTGGGGATGAACAACTCCACCTCGGAGCAGTACACCGAATGGTCGCGGCACCCCGCCGCGAACGAGGTGTTCGGCCTGCTCGGCAACGTGCGTGGCCAGTTCTACGCGGACTGGGAAGCGGGCCCGAACGAGCTGCGCGAACTAGTCGCGAACAACGCGCCGGGCCCCGCGAGCCGGGAGCCTGGCAACTGGCTCGGCCGCGTCGGCGGGAATCCCGGCATCACCGCGCCGGGGTTGTGGCGCATCGGTTCGGCGACCGTGCCGGGCCGGGATGTCCCGCGCACGTTCGACGTCGCGCTGCCGCTGCTCGACGAGTCGCATCTGTCCATCACATCGGCGCCGAAGACCCGGGCCGCGGTGGACGGCATCGTGCAGAACCTGCTGACGCGGATCCTGAGCACGTTCGAACCCGGCGCGGTGCGCGTCCACCTGTGGGACGTCGGCCAGCTGACCGCGATCCTGCCCGACCTGTATCCGCTGAGCCGCACGAGCGCGCTCACCCTGTACGACCCCGGACGGCTCGAAGACCTCCTCGACGAGCTGGCCGGGCACATCCGCCGCATCCACGCGACCGGGATGCAGGCGGGGCACACGTCGCTGCGGGAGATCCGGCGGGCGAGCGGCCAGCGCGTCGAACCGTTCCGCGTCGCGGTGCTCTACGGCAACGGCGAGACGCTCGAACCGGAGCGTGCCCGCGAGCTGAAACGCGTCGCCACCGGGGCACTGGCCGCCGGGATCTGCCTGATCCTGATCGACGTGCCGACCATGCTGTCGACGTCGGTCGAATCGCTGAGCCTGCACGACGACCGGCACGCGACGAGCAGCATGACCGGCCCCGACCTGATCGTCGACCTCGACCCGCCGATGCCGTCCGGGCAGGTCATCCGGGCCGCCGGGCGGATCGCCGAGGCGCTGATCGCCAAACAGGGCGGGCCCCGCGCGTTCGCCGACCTGCTGCCCACCGAACTGGGCAAGGAGAGTTCGGCGCGGGAACTCCGGGCGCCCGTCGGGTTCTTCGAGGGCGAGCCGGTGGAGGTCGTCATCGGTGACGCCAGCCCGCACGTGCTCATCGGCGGGCCGAGCGGTTCGGGGAAGACGAACTTCCTGTACTCGCTGCTCGGCAGCTTCGCGGCGCGGTACTCACCGGACGAACTCGCGCTCTACCTGCTGGACTTCAAGGAAGGCGTGTCGTTCGCCGGGCTCGCGCCGGGGCGGCGGGACGCCAGCTGGCTGCCGCACGCCAAACTCATCGGGGTCAACGTCAACACCGACCGCGAGTTCGGCCTGGCGCTGCTGCGGTTCCTCGCCGACGAGCTGCGCCGCCGGTCCGCCGCGGCGAAACTGCACGAGGTCACCAACCTCGCGGACCTGCGCGAACAGGATCCCGGCGGGCACTGGCCGCGGATCGTCGCCGTCATCGACGAATTCCAGTACCTGTTCGCCGGCCGCGACGGCGTGACGGCGACCGCGACCCAGCTGCTGGAGGACATCGCGCGGCGAGGCCGGTCCCAGGGCATCCACCTGGTACTGGCGAGCCAGGACGTCGCCGGGATCGAGGCCTTCTGGGGCAAACCGGCGGTGTTCGAGCAGTGCACGCTGCGGATCGCGATGCCGAAGGCGCGGCGCGTGCTGTCCGAGACCAACAACGCGGCGGTCTCGGCGCCGAAGTGGCATGCGGTGATCAACCACGATTCCGGTGTGGCACACGGGAATCAGCTCGCCCACGTGCCCGACGCGAGCAGCAAGGACGTCTTCAACAAGCTGCAGCAACGGCTTTGGGAACAGTACTCGGAGTCGTTCAAGCGGCCCCGGCTGTTCGACGGCGCGCATTCCCCGGTGCTGGAACAGTTCCCGGCGTTCGCCGAGCTGAAGCCGACGGACAAACCGCGCGCGCTGCTCGGCCAGTCGATCGACGTCGACGAGGCCGCCTGCGGGGTGGATCTGCCGAAAGCACCGGGCCGGAACGTCGCCGTCCTCGGCGCGGCCACGGCGGAGGCACTGTCCATCATGGACTCCGCCGCTCGATCGCTGGCCCGCCAGTATCGCTTCGAGTCGGTGGAGTTCGTGCTCTCGTGCCCCATCGAAGCCTCCGTCCCCGCGGTGGCCGAGCTGGCCGAGCGACTGCGCGCGGAGGGACACGAGGCGACCCTGGTCGACGATTTGCCCGCCCGGGTAATCGATATCGCGGAGAAACTGTCCTCTTTGGACAAAGCACAGGTGCTGCTGCTGTACGGCGTCGACGCCTCGATCCCCGCGCTGGAGGCGAAGGCGCCCGGTCAGCTCAAGAGCGGTTTGGATCAGCTGCGGGTACTGCTGAAGCAGGGCCCGACGCACGGCGTCCACACCATCGGCTGGTGGCGCAGCATCGCCCGGCTGAAGGACACCCTCGGTTTCGCGGGCACCGACGACATCGGCACCTGGGCGGCCTTGGACGTCCAGGGCAACGAACTGTCGCCGTTCGCCGCGGGACAGGTCGTGCACTGGTCGCCGCGGGCGGGCCGGGCACTGTTCTTCGACCGCACCACCCACGGCGCCCCTGAGGTGATCATCCCGTTCCAGCGTCCGGAAGGGCTTCTCGATGGATGACGGCATCACCGCGGCCATGCGGTACAAGGAGATCGTCGGCCGCGCGCGGACTTCGGCGGAGAACCTCCGCAACTGGGAGATCGGCCGCGCGGACGAACTGGAGGCCCGGCTCGCCGAGGCACAGCAGGCCGTCGCGGACGCCGCCGAACGCGAGCAGCGCGCCGTCGACCGGTGCACCCGCTGGTGGAAAATGGCGCAGCACAACGTCGAAGGACTTTCGTGGCTGCCCGACGACGAGGACCCGAGGCCGGTCCCGAACGCGCGGCCCAGCTACCTGGAGAAGTACCTGGAAGAGGTCAAGCCGAGCTACCAGGAACTCGTGCAGGCCGTGCTTTCCCTGGGCTGGCGCGCGAAACGCTCCTGACCACGCAATTAGTCACCTACTTGCGAGATACACCTGAGCAAGTAGGTGAGTTCCGCCTCCCGTCACACGAGATCCGCCCCTGATCACGCGAGTCACGCCTGGACACAGCGGCAGTGTCGCGAAAGTGGCTTTCGCGACACCGGGGGCCGCCACTCACGACTACCAGGCTGGCCACGAGCCACCACCACGTAGCGAAGGCCTCCTTCACTACCTTCAGGGTAGTGAAGGAGGCCTTCACGGACTTTCGCGGATTACGGCACCCGGGCACGTGTGCGCGCGGCTGGAACTCGCGCGACTGGAGCCGGAACTCACGTGCTTGCCGCCGGATCACGCATGAAAGCCCCGATCACGCGCGCTACTACGGCCTCCCGAAGACGCGCTCCAGGTAGTCCGCCAGGTCGTGGAACGCGTCCAGGACCGGGTTGCCGGCGCTCGGCCGGAATCGCAGCACCTGCGGGTCGTGGTCGCTGGCCTGCTTCGCGAACTCCGCGTTCAGGTGGACGACGTCGTAGTCGAGCCCGCGCGGCGCCTTCGACGCCAGGATGTGGTCCAGCACCTGCGACTGGCCCTCGAAAACGTAGCTGTACCGCTCGTTCTCGGGCAGCGAAGCGATGAGGTCCTTCAGCGCGCCACCTGCGGTCAGCTTCTGCACCGCGGGCGAGAACGGGTAGTCGTTGATGTCACCGGCGACCACGATGTTCGCGTTCTTGTCCGACGCGAGCAGCTTGTCGACGAAGCCGCGGAGCACGGTCGCCTGTTTGACGCGCTGCACCTCGGAACTCCGGACCGGCGGCTGGTTGCGGCCGTGCGTCGGCTGGTCGCCGCCCTTGGAGTTGAAGTGGTTCGCGATGACGAACACGGTGCGGCCCTGGAAGACGAACTCGCCGACGAGGGGCTTGCGGCTGGCCTCCCACGCTTCGTTCGCCGGGTCGACGCGGCCGGGCGAGACGGTCAGGTGGGTCTTGCCGCGTTCCTTGACCACGTCGACCGGGGTGGTCGCGTCGCCGCCCTCGCGGTCCACAAAGGACACGCGCGCCGGGTTGAACAGGAAGCCGACGCGGATGTTGCCACCCGGCTGCCCCCCGTCCTTGCCGTTCACCGGATCGATCTGGCGCCATTCGTAGCGCGGTCCGCCGGCGGCGACGATCGCGTCGACGAACTTCCGCAACGTCTGATCGGCGGCGACGGTGCCGTCGTTCACCGGCCCGTTGTTGTCCTGGATCTCTTCCAGGTTCAGGATGTCCGGCTTCGCCAGATTGGTGGCGATCGCCTTGGCCAGCTCGCCGAACTTCTCCGCACCGTCCAAAGCGGACAGATTCTCGACGTTGTAGGTGGCCACCGAAAGCTCACCACCGCGCTGCGCGCGGGTGCTCTCGCGCCGCAACCCGTTGTCCTTGGCGGCACCGAGCTTCGTCGCGAACAGCGTGTAACCGCCGAAGTTGCTGTACTCGACCGGCCCGGAGGTCTCACCGGTGAGCACGTCGCCGGTGTTGACCTTCGGGAACGGCTGTTCGGCGAACGGGATCAGCGAAGCGACCTTGAGCACGCCGGTGTTGAGCCGGTCGTAGTCAAGGTACACCGCGCCACCGCGGACGCTCGGGTTCTGCTTCGGTTTGGTGGTCACGTAAAGCTCGTTGAACGACGACGTCGGGCCGACGACGCGCGCGTCGGAGACGCTGACGATCTCGCTCTCGTGCGTCTCCCAGAAGTCCAGCGAGTACTTCGCCGGCTCCAGCGGCAACGGCTCGATGGTTCCGCCGGGAGCGGGGGCGACGGTGTCCGGAACCGTTTCCGGCGTGACGACGGTCGCCGCGGGCAAAGCGTTTCCGCTCGAATCGACCGTCCACTGTGCACTCGTCAGTTCGGTGAGCGACTGGTACGGCGAGGTCGCGGGCGCGTCCGGGTAGAACTCGCGGACGGTGCCGGCGGCGGTCACCGCGTCGCCGACGGCCACGGCGGGAGTGGTCGAGCCGGTGAAGACGAACAGGCCCTCGCTGGTGCGCGGGTCGGCGTCGGGCGCAGTGTCGGTGAGCCAGAACCCGCGGGCCGAGCCGAAGCTCCGGATCGCGGTCACCACACCGGTGACCCCGGCGACCTTGCGGTCCTTGAACGGCGAGATCCGGGTGGTGCCCTGGATCTCGTGGATCTTGGCGGTCACCGGCGGCGGGCCGGTCTCGCCCGGCGTCTCACCCTTGCCGTTCGTCGGGGTGGGCGCCCCGGAGGTGAAGTCGGCGGCGTTGTCGTCGGTGTCCGCGAGCGTCGTCCCCCTGGCGACGGACGCGGTGTTGGACGGCGCGGGCGCCGCCGCGCCCTCACGGATGGTGGCTGTCGAGCCGAAACCGACCAGGTCCTTGATCCGGGTGTCGGCCGCACAGTCGGCGGCCGTCTTGCAGGTCAGCGCCGTGGTGCCCTGGACGAGCGCGATGGTGCCGGCGGTCGCGGACAGGGCCAGCGAACCGGTGGCGTCCGGCGTCGGCAGCGCGACGGTGCCGCCCGCGCCCTTCGACTGGGCCACGAGGTACCGCGCGCCCGGCGCGACACCGCCGGTCAGCGGCGTGACCTGCCAGCTGCTCCCCGACGCGGGCGCGTACTGGACGCTGAAGCCGTCGAGGCTCACGGCGGCCGCGCCGCGGTTGGCGAGTTCGACGAAGTCGTTGGTCAGCGTGGCGCCCGAGTTGCCGCCACCGCCGTAGACCTCGGCGATCACGGCGTCGGCGCTGGGCGCGGCGAGCGCGGCCGGAGCGGATACACCGCTCACGACCAGCCCGGAAGCGACGGCCACGGTCAGGGCCCTTCTCCGGGCGGCACGTCGGGATATGGTCACGCTGAGTCCCCTTTTCGCAAGATCGGTCGAGGAATACTCCCCCGGACAAGTGAAATGAGGAAGACGACAAGACAACGATTCGTCACCGCTAGTGTCGCGTGACCCTGCTTGCCTTACGCCGCTGCGGCCCACGCGGCCCCTGGCTGCGCCGAAGAAAACCCCTGGTACAACCAGTACAAGCGGCTTTCTTCGACTTGCCAGGAACCACGTGGATCCACAGCGGACGCAAGGCGGCAGGATCACGCGACACTAGTCCGTTCGGACCCACACTTTCGTAGTTCCCAGCGCCGGTTTCGCGTGAGATGATCGGCTTCCGCCGCCTGTCACACCAGGAGGCGTCCTCATGCGCAGACTGCTTTGCGTGCTCATCGCGGCAGGTCTCGTGACCCCGATCCCCCAAGCGGCCGCCAAGCCACCGGAGAAGACCTCGTTCGAGGTGATGACCCCGGCGAGCACGGTCGCGTCCCGCACCGACCGGCGGCCGAACGCGGGCGGGATCTTCGACCCCGTCGCGCGCAAGACGTTCATCTCGTGGTCCGGTAAGGCGGCGGACACCTACGTCCAGGCCTACGACCACCGGACCGGCGCCTGGACCGCGCCGAAGAAGATCGCCGACGGCGAATCCGATCCGCACAACTACCCGACGATGCTCCTGGCGGGCGACGGGCACCTGCTGATCTTCCGCGGCATGCACAACACGCGGACCGTGATCAGCCGCGCGCCGCGCGCCCATTCCCTCGAGGGCACCTGGACGGACACCGAGGTCCCCGAGGGTGACGCGGCGAGCTACCCGATGCCGGTCAAGACCGCCGACGGCACGCTGTTCCTGTTCTATCGCGAGACGACCAATCAGGTCACGCCGGGCGCGAACACGGACTTCCGGCCGATGAAGTACCTCGTCTCCCGCGACAACGGGCGGACGTGGAGGAACTCCGTGCAGCTGACCGGAAAGCAGTGGGCGTTCGGCTCGCTGGGCAGGGCCGACCACATGGACGAGGTCTACGTCGGGCAGCTGCGGTACCTGCCGTCCGCCGGGCGGATCCAGTTCGTCTACACCCTCGCGGGCGGCGGGCCGGCACAGCACAAGCACGACGTCTACCACCGCAACGTCCACTACCTGTCGTTCGACGTCCGCACCCTGCACTTCTTCTCCGCGGCGGGCCGCGACCTCGGCACGCAGGTCGACGACGCCGAGCAGGAGCGGTACCTCAAGGTCGCCGAAACCCCGCTCGAACTCCCCGGCGGGCTCAAGTCGCCGGATTACATCCTGCAGGTCGGCACCCAACGCGACGGCAAACCGTTCGTCACGTGGTTCCAGTTCGACGCCGCGGGTTCGCCGCGCGATTTCGCGGGCGCGTGGAACGGCCGGGACTGGGAAGTGCGCGAAGTCGCGAACGGACTCCGTTTGCGCGAGATCGAACAGCTCAATGGCGGCACTTGGCGCGTTTACGGTACCCGCGACGGACAACCGAACATCGAAACGTTCCTGCTGGAGAACGGCCGCGTGTGGAAGCCAGAAACCGTGATCACCACACCGAAACCGGTCCAGCGCGTGGAAATGATCACCGGTTTCCGGGACCCCGCGCGCATTCTGGCGACCGGCGCGTCCAGTGCGCGTGACGTGTCCGTGGCCGACGGTGACATTTATGTAGCGGGAACCCCGCACAAATAGCCCATTGGGGTTTCCCTGCCTTAAATGAACCTCAAGTCCGGGTACACCCGGCCATTTCCGGCGCTACCTTGGATCACGTGAGCGAGGACACATTCTCCCGCTCACGTGACCCGAGGGGGTGTGTCGGATGGGATTGCTCATCGCAGGCATGGTCGTCGGATCGCTGCTGGCCTTCGCCCTGATCGTCGATCTTCGCGACCGGAGGCGCGGCGGCTCGCGCGAAATCCGCCGGAACGCTCACCGGGGAGGGTGAGCAGGGGGAACTGGGGGCGCACCGCCGGTGCACGGGACCCGTCGGGGGAGGACGGAGCCCGTACACCGGCGGTGTGTCATTTCAGCCGTCCTTGCCGCTCGCGAGTTCCTGCCTGCTCTTGTACTTCCCGATGAGCGACTTCGCCCCGGCGACCGCCGCCTTGCCCGCGCCCTTCGCGCCGGCGGCCAGGAAGGTCGTCCAGTCGAAGTAGTCGCGCCACAGCACGATCCGGCCGTCGCGCACCTCGAACGTGCCGCACACCCAGAACTCGGCCTCCCACGAACCGCGGCGCAGGACGTCGGTGCGTTCGGTGAGCACGATCGGGCCGTCGGCGGCGATGTGGTGGGTGCGCGCCTCGAACCCGCTGCCGTAGCGGGCCATGGTGCGCAACTGCTTCTCCACCGCCGAAAGGCCACGGGCAGGCGGCAGCGGGACGTTCTGGTAGACGATGTCGATCGCGACGAAGCCCAGCGCGCGGTCGATGTCGAACTCTTCGAGGGCCTGAAGGAAACCGGTCACCACGGTCTTCGGATCCGTCATGCCTGCCAAGGCTAATCCGATTTTGAACCGCCGGAAGGTCACAGCCGTATCACAGGAGGAGAGGGGCCGGTTTCCCCTGACTACGGAGGTATCGATGCGACGGCGACTGCCGATGGCACTGTTCGGGCTGGTCGTGTGGGTGCTCGCGGGCTGCTCGACGGCCACGGGCGCGGCGCCGACGACGCCGGGCGCCAACCAGGCCGACATCACCTTCTCCCAGCAGATGGTGCCGCACCACCAGCAGTCGATCCAGGTCGCGAACCTGGCCGCGGAACGATCCGCGTCCGAGTACGTGAAGGCCACCGCGGCCAAGATCGTCAAGGCCGAGTCGGCCGAGGTCCAGACGATGACCGGCTGGCTGCAATCGTGGAACGCGGCCGTGCTGCCCGCGGCGGGCCACGCCGGGCACACGATGCCGGGGATGATCACCGCCGGACAGGTCGCCTCGCTGCAGAACCTGACCGGCGCCGAGTTCGACAGGACGTGGCTCCCGCTGATGGCCGAACACCTGCGCAACGGCGTCGAGATGGCCAAAACCGTGCTGTCGTCGGGACAGCACGGCGAGACCAAGGCGCTCGCTCAGGAGATCGTCGAGAACCAGACGGCGGCGATCGACGAGATCACCGCTCAGCTTTCTTGACCCCCTGAAGGCCCCGGAAGGCCCTCCGGTATTGTTCTCGGCGGTGGCGTGTCCGAGCGGCCGAAGGAGCACGACTCGAAATCGTGTGACGGTTAATACCCGTCCGTGGGTTCAAATCCCACCGCCACCGCAGCGAAGAGCCGGTCTCCACGGAGACCGGCTCTTCTGCGTCCGGACTACTTGTTGAACTTGTCCTTGAGTTCCTGCACGCCACCCTCGGCGCGGTCGCGCAGGTCGTGGCCGGCCTCCTTGACCTGGCCTTCGGCCTGGTCGGCCCGGCCCGAGTTCGCGAGGTCCTGGTTGTCGGTCTTCTCGCCGAGCTTCTCCTTGGCGGCGCCGATGGCCTGCTCGGCCTTGTCCTTCGCCTTGTCGAAAACGCTCATGGCGGGTGTTCCTCCTTCGACTGCGGCCACCGTTTGCGGCCGCCTGCCTCAGGGTTACCCGGGTCGCCGGATCCGACACATCTGTCACCCGGTGCGGTTACCCCGTTGCCCGTGGAAGAAGTCTTCGAGCAGGGCCGCGCATTCGGCCTCCAGGACGCCGCCGACGACTTCCGCGCGGTGGCTGAGCCGACGGTCGCGGACGACGTCCCACAGCGACCCCACGGCCCCGGTCTTGGGCTCCCATGCGCCGAAGACGACCTTCGCGACCCGGGCCATCACGAGGGCGCCGGCGCACATCGTGCACGGCTCCAGCGTCACGGCGAGCGTGCAGCCTTCGAGCCGCCAGCCGTCGCCGTAGAGCTTGGACGCGGCCCGCAGCGCGAGGATCTCCGCGTGCGCCGTCGGGTCGCCCAGTTCTTCGCGGGCGTTGCGCGCCGAGGCGAGCGGTGTCCCGTCCGGGGAGAAGACGACGGCGCCGATCGGCACGTCGTCGCCCGCACCTCGCGCCGCGCCGATCGCCGCCCGGACGGCGGCGATGTCGGCGGCGGAGGCGGCGGGGCTCAGATCTCGTCCAGGATCTTGGTGAACTCGGGGGCGAATCCGCACCGCTGCGCGACCATCTGGAGTTGTTCGTCCGGATAGAGGTCGACCTCGCCGACGATCACCTGGAGTTCGGCCCCCGGCAGTCCGAGATCGGACAGGATCTCCAGATCGCCTTCCGGCCAGACCGCGTCGTCGTCCTCGTCCGGCGGGTCGACTCTCAGCACGTCGAGGACGTCGGCGGCGATGTCGTAGTCGAGCGCCGCGGCGGCGTCGGACAGCAGCAGCGACGGCCCTCTCGGACTCGGCCGGACGATCACGAAGAACTCGTCGTCGACCGCGAGCAGCCCGAAGGCGGCCCCTGTCGAACGAAGTTTTCCGAGCTCAGTGATCGCAGCGTCGAGTTCGGCCAGGGCCCCGGGATCAAGGGAGCTGCACCGCCATCGACCGTCCTCCCGCACCACGGCCACCGCGAACCCCGTGATCGGCTCTTGCACCGCCATGCGCACACCGTATTCCGCCCGCTTTCGGAACGCACGCACGGTGCGCCCGAAGCGCCGCATGCGCCACTATCGAGACATGACCGGACCGACCGACCTGCCCACCCTCCCCGATGCGCGCTTCGCCGGATTGCTGGAGGAAGCCCGCGCGCTCCAGACGAAAACCGTAGAGCTCCGCCGGGAGATCCACCGGAATCCGGAGATCGGCCTCCACTTGCCGAAAACCCAGGCCTCGATCAGGGCCGCCCTCGAAGGCCTCCCGCTGGAGATCACCGATGGCAAATCCACCACCTCGCTGACCGCCGTCCTCCGCGGCGGGAAGCCGGGCCCGGCGATCCTGCTACGCGGCGACATGGACGCGTTGCCGCTGCAGGAGGACACCGGCGTCGACTTCACCTCCGAGGAAGACGGCGTGATGCACGCCTGCGGGCACGACACCCACGTCGCGATGCTGGCGTCGGCCGCGCGGCTGCTCAGCGAGCACGTCGACGAGCTGGCCGGGTCGGTGGTGTTCATGTTCCAGCCCGGCGAGGAAGGCGAGCACGGCGCGCGCCACATGATCCACGAAGGCGTGCTCGAAGCCGCGGGCGAGCGCGTCGAGAAGGCGTTCGGCCTGCACATCTTCACCTCGGCCGCGTCCGGGGTCGTGCAGACGCGACCCGGCCCGATCATGGCGTCGGCGAACAGCTTCCACGTGAAGATCACCGGCAGGGGCGGGCACGGCTCGGCGCCGCATCAGGCGATCGACCCGGTGCCCGCCGCGGCCGCGATGGTGAGCGCGCTGCAGACGATGGTGACCCGCAAGGTGAGCGTGTTCGAGCCCGCGGTGGTCTCGGTCACCCGCATCGAGGCCGGGACCACGACGAACATCATCCCGGAGACGGCGTTCCTGGAGGGCACGATCCGCACGCTGTCCGACCGGACGCAGGCGTACGTGCGCGAGGAACTGCCGAAGGTCTGTGAAGCGGTCGGCGCCGCGCACGGCGTCCGGGTGAGCGCCGAAGTCGTCGCCGGTTACCCGGTCACGGTGAACGATCCGCTGGTCGCGGAGCGCGTGCTGGAGCTGGCGGCCGAGGTGCTCGGGGCCGACAACACCGAGGTCATGGAGAACCCGGTGATGGGCGCGGAGGACTTCTCCTACGTCCTGCAGCGGGTTCCGGGCGCGTTCGCGTTCCTCGGCGCCCGCCCGGCGAGCGTCGACCCGGACGAGGCGGAGGCGAACCACTCGAACCGCGTGGTCTTCGACGAGGACGCGATGGCCAACGGCGTCGCGATGTACGCCGCCTTCGCGCTGGACGCGCTTCGGTAGCCTTTACACAACAGTGTTGATTTAATGGATGTCATGAGCGATGACATCCTGGCCGTCCTGTCCGCACAGGAGGAGCGCCTGGTCTTCCGCCGGTTCGACAACGAGACCGCGCTGAAGCTGGGCGCCCACCTCCTCGCGGCGGCACGGGACCGCGCCCTCCCCGTGACGGTCTCCGTGCGCCGCGGCGGCCAGCGGCTGTTCCACGCGGCCCTGCCGGGGACCTCGGCCGACAACGACGCGTGGATCGACCGCAAGAGCCGTGTCGTCGACCGGTACGGGCACAGCTCGTTCCTCGTCGGCGAACAGTTCCACGCGAAGGGCACGACGTTCGAAGCCGATTCCCGCCTCGACCCGGACCTGTACGCGGCGCACGGCGGCGTGTTCCCGGTGCTCGTCGAGAACGTGGGACCGGTCGGCACCGTCGGCGTCTCGGGACTACCCCAGGCCGACGATCACGCGTTCGTCGTCGAGCAGCTGGAAACCTTCCTCGCCACACTGTCCTAAGTAGACCTCGCGGCCGAGGGGCGACCGTGTCGCGAAAGCCCCCTCTTCGCTACCGCACCCCTGCTCCCGACGTTGCGAAAGCCACTTTCGCAACGTTGAAGGTTGCCAAAGTGGCTTTCGCAACCTGCCACCCATGCCTTCCCCCATAACCCGAATCGCCACTCACGACCCACACTTTCCGGCGCCCTGGTCGCTTGAGGTACGTGAAGGGACCCTCCCGAAAGGGCCTTCCGCGACACGCCGGACTTGCCGTTCACGAGACCCGGCCTGCTAACGTGAGGTGTCACATCATATATCAGATAGGACATGCCAGTGGCCTTCTCCCGGTTCGACGAGCTGAAACGGCGGCTGTCCGGGGTGGTGGCCATCCCGGTGACCCCGTTCGACGCCGACGGCGCCGTGGCTCCGGAGTCCTACCTGAACTTGGTGGACCGGCTGATCACCGGCGGTGTCCACGTCGTGACTCCGAACGGGAACACCGGTGAGTTCTACGCGTTGGACGAGGCCGAGACGCGGCACTGCCTCGAATTGGCGGTCCGGGCCGCGGCGGGACGGGCGAGTGTGGTCGCCGGTGTCGGGCACGACGTCCGGACGGCGATCGGGGCGGCGCGGCACGCGCGCGAGGCGGGCGCGGAGCTGATCATGATCCATCAGCCGGTGCATCCGTACGTCTCGGCGGAGGGCTGGGTCGAGTACCACCGCGCCATCGCGGCCGCGGCCCCGGAACTGGGCGTCGTGCCGTACGTGCGTGATCCGAAGATCGAAGGACGGCAGCTCGCCAGGCTCGCCGACGCGGCGGAGAACGTCATCGGGGTGAAGTACGCCGTGCCGGATCCGGTTCGTTTCGCTTCGGTGGCACGGGACGCGGGGATCGATCGCTTCGGGTGGATCGCCGGACTGGCGGAGCTCTCGGCGCCGGGCTACTTCGCCGTCGGCGCGACCGGGTTCACGTCGGGGCTGGTGAACGTCGTGCCGTCGATCTCGCTGGAGATGTTCCACTCACTGCGGGACGGTGACTTCCGCGGCGCGATGGCCTGCTGGGAACGCGTCCGGCCGTTCGAGGAGCTGCGGGCCGCCGACGGCAACGCCAACAACGTGAGCGTGGTGAAGGAAGCGTTGGCACAGCTGGGTTTGTGTCGCTCCGATATCCGGCCGCCGAGCCGTGCGCTGACCGACGGCGAACGCGGGAAAGTCGCCGGGATGCTTGAGAAGTGGGGCCTTCGCTAGCGGCTTTTCGGACCGTGTCCGCACCGGCCAGGGGCGGGTGCGGACACGGCGACAGGTCAGAGGTCGTGGCCATCGACGATCGCGGCGTGGCCCTTATGGGCGCCTCGGGGCGCGCTGTAGCGCGGCGGGCGGCTGCTCACCGGACAAAGCCGGCGGGACCATGAGCGCGAAGAACGATGTGTCTGGCCGGTGCTCCTGTCTCCGATCGAGTCTCACGACCGGATGGAACCGGGGGAAATTTCCCTCGATGTCTTCGACTGTACGCCGGATCGTGCCGTTCTGGTGAATTGCTTCCGCTCCGCCGCCGTGGGACACTGGAGGCAGGCCACGGAGCGACCGTGGCGTGTTGTGGTACCAGTGCCTTTTCTCGGCCGAACCAGACCTTTTCGGTGTTCTGAAACCCGTTGCTGGATGGTCCACTTTCACGAACCAGAACGGTGTGATTCTTCCATGACCTCCACACAGACGAGGCAGGGCAGCGACTTCGCTGAACTGTCCAAATTGGTCAAAGACGCCGGGCTCCTCGATCGGCGGCGCAAGTACTACGCGGTGAAGATCGCCTTGAACCTGCTCGCCTTCGCGGGCGGCTGGGTCGCGTTCGCACATCTCGGGGACTCCTGGTGGCAGCTGTTCCTCGCCGCGTTCTTCGCGATGATGTTCACGCAACTGTCCTTCATCGGCCACGACGCGGGGCACAAACAGATCTTCCGCGGCCGCAAGGCGAACGACGTCACCGGTTTCGTCCACGGCGGACTGACCGGACTCAGCTACGGCTGGTGGGTCGGCACGCACACCCGCCACCACGCCAACCCCAACCACGAGGACGAGGACCCGGACGTCAACCTCGCCGCGCTCATCTTCACCAAGGGCCAGGGCACCGGACGGCGCGGTTTCCTGCGCTGGATGGCGAAATACCAGGCGTTCCTGTTCTTCCCGCTGCTGCTGCTGGAAGGCCTGAACCTGCACGTCTCGAGCATCACGGCGATCTTCCAGCGCGGCTTCAAGCGGCGGAAGCTCGAATCGGCGCTGATGCTGGCCCACATCGCCGCGTACCTGACAGCGGTGTTCGTGGTCCTCTCGCCCGGTGTCGGCTTCGCCTTCATCGCCGTGCACCAGTGCCTTTGGGGTGTGTACATGGGCTGCTCGTTCGCCCCGAACCACAAGGGCATGCCGACGCTGTCGGCCGGGCACACGCTCGACTTCCTGCGCAAGCAGGTGCTCACCTCGCGCAACGTGCGCGGCGGCCCGGTCGTCGACTTCGCGCTCGGCGGGCTCAACTACCAGATCGAGCACCACCTCTTCCCGAGCATGGCGCGGCCGAACCTCAAGCACGCGCAGGTGATCGTGCGGGAGTTCTGCGCGAAGCACGGCATCGACTACGCCCAGTGCGGCTGGGCGGCCTCGTACGGCTACGTACTCCGGCATCTGCACGAAGTAGGGGCGCCGTTGCGCACTCAACCGGTGGCCGCGCGATGACCTCCTCCATCCGCTCACTCGGCGATGTGGCCGAACCCGCCGCCGACGACCGCTGCCCGAGCTGCCCGCATCCCCTGTCCGCGCACGACGCGATCGCCCGCCGCTTCTGCACCGCGACCGCGGCCGGCGGGTTCAGCCGCGGCTGCACCTGTGCCACGAAACCCGAAAAAACCGAATAGAGGATCACCATGAACGCCGATACCGTCCCCGTCTCCCGCTACGAGATGCGGGTCGACACCGTGAAGAAGATCGTCAACGAACACACCGACCTCGGCAACGAGGCCGCGTTCGCCTTGGCCGTGCACATGGTGCGGGCGCTCGACACCGTTCCGGAGCCCGTCCGCTAGCAAGTGTGGCGGAGCTGAAGACGAACTCGGGAACCGGACCGAAGTCTTGCGCCCCGCCGACGCGATCGCGGACGCGGGTTCACCGTGCCCACTGCGAGTGTGGCCGCGGTTACCCGCCCGTTAACAAGGCGTCAGCGAGCCCCCGGAACGCGTCAGGGAGACGTTGCCGAAGCGGCCGTGCCGGGTCGATCGGAGTTGTGCTGAGGAGAGCACTGACCGATCGACGCGGAGGTAACCGTGACGCTCAGCGAGCTCCTGCCCAGCCTCGGCTGTGAGGCCGCCGACCACCTCGAACCCGGGGTCTGGCCGCGGAGCACCCGGCTCGGGGCCGGCGGGGAACTGCTGTTCGCCGGTACGCCGGTGTCCCACCTCGCCGCGAGGTTCGGGACACCGGCGTACCTGCTCGACGAGGACGAGGTCCGCCAGAACGCCCGCGCGTACCGCCGGGCGCTGCCGGACGCCGAGGTGGCGTACGCGAGCAAGGCGCTGTGCATCCGCGCCGTCCTGCGCTGGATCGCCGAAGAAGGACTTTCCCTCGACACCTGCTCGGCAGGCGAGATCGCGGTGGCGCGGTCGGTCGGCTTTCCCGCCGAGCGGATCCTGCTGCACGGCAACGCGAAGTCCCCCGAAGACCTCAAGGCGGCGCTGTCCTACGGCGTCCGCCGGATCGTGGTGGACTCGCTCGACGAGATCGAGCAGCTCGGCGCGCTGGCCACCGGCGCGCAGCAGGTGCTGATCCGCGTGACACCCGATGTCGCGGCTGGGACGCACGCGGCGATCACCACCGGCACCGAAGGCCAGAAGTTCGGCTTCTCGCTGCGCGAGGAGGTCCGCGACAACCTCGGCCGCGCCGTCTCCGCGGTACTCGCGCAACCCGGGCTCCGCCTGGCCGGTCTGCACTGCCACATCGGTTCGCAGGTGTCCCGGGTCGATTTCTACGAACTGGCCGCCCGCAAGATGATCGCGGTGCTGGTCACGCTCCGCGAAACCCACGGCGTCACCCTGCGCGAACTGGATCTCGGCGGCGGGCACGCCGTGCGTTATCTGCCCGGCGACACGGGTTTCGACATCGACGGCTATGTGCGCCGCCTGCGTGTCGCGCTCGCTTACGAATGCGCTTCCCACGGTTTCCCGCTGCCGAAACTGACGATCGAACCGGGCCGCGCGATCGTCGGCCCGGCGGGGATCACCGTGTACCGGGTCTGCGCGGTGAAACGCGGTTCGCGCACCTTCGTCGCCGTCGACGGCGGGATGAGCGACAACGCGCGGCCCGCGCTCTACGGGGCGGCGTACACCGCGCGCCTGATCGGCAGGCGCAGCCGGGCCGCACGGCGGCCGATGACGGTGGTCGGACGGCACTGCGAATCGGGTGACGTCCTCGCCGACGGGCTCTCGCTCCCCGACGACGTCCACCCCGGCGATCTGCTCGCCGTTCCGTGCACCGGGGCCTATCACCACTCGCTCGCGTCGAATTACAACCTCGTCGGCAGGCCGCCGGTGGTCGGTGTCTCCCGCGGTACGGCGACCCTGCTCGTCCGGCGTGAAACCGAGGAAGACCTGCTGAAACGCGACCTGGGCTGACGCGCCGTCCGAAAACCTCGACACCCGGCCTGTCGCGCGACAGAATCCTCGGCTCGCAGGCGCCGGGAAAGAGAATCGCGACAAACAACTTAACGGCGGTAGCATTCTGGACATTGATCGATACGCTGCGCGACAAGAATCGCATGCCGAAACAAAGGGAGGGACGGCATGGGTGACGAACCACGCGCGCAGATGGAGCAGCGCACACCTAGAGGTTTGGACAATACCGATCGCACTCTGATCGCTCTACTGCAAGTCGACGGGCGGGCCTCGTTCACGGCCTTGGCCAAGGCCGTCGGATTGTCGGAGGGTGCCGTGCGGCAGCGCGTCCAGCGGCTGCTGCGGGACGAGACGATGCAGATCGTCGCGGTCACGGATCCGGCGAACGTCGGGCTCGGCCGTCAGGCGATGGTCGCGATCAAGGTCCATGGCGATCCGCGGGCGGTCTCCGACCAGCTCTCCGGATTGCCGGACGTCCATTACGTCGTGCTGACCGCGGGAGGCTACGACCTGCTCGTCGAGGTCGCCTGCCGGGACGACGAACACCTCTTGAGTGTGCTGAACGACGACATCCGGCCCATCCCGGGTGTCGTCAGCACTGAAACACTGGTCTACCTGAAACTGGCAAAACAGACATACGCCTGGGGAAACCTGACCAAGTAGGCCAGGGCCGCCGCGCATCGGACCGGCGGCGGCCCGAAGGGGGCTTTCCCGCGTCTCATGCGGTGAAAGTCCCCTTCGCCTGGCAGGGACTTCGGGTTCTGGCGAGGTGGCGTGCCGGTCGCTTGATCGGTGCTCCCAATGTGGCATTGGAGACGCTGAACGGCCCCAATGCCACGTTGGGGACACCTGGCCCGCGTCGGACCCCAGACCACGAAACCTCACCTGAGCACCGGACCGCCTACCCCCTCGACAACGCGAATCACCACTCACGACCCGTGACCACGGGCTCACGGGCACCCGATTCAAGGACCGAAGGTGCAATGAAAGGCTCCTTCCTTGCAAATTTTGCAAGGAAGGAGCCTTTCATTGCACTCGCGGAGGGGCTAGACACAGCGCAGGTACGCGTCCGGCGTCCGCCGCCGCGTGTCGAGCCCGCGCAGCACGGCCGGCAGCGCCCCGCTGTACAAGACCCCGAGCCGCTGCGTCGCCCGCGTCAGTGCGACGTACAGTTCCGCCTCGCCGCTCGGGCCGTCCGCGAGGATCCGCTCCGGTTCCACCACCAGGACCGCGTCGTACTCCAGCCCCTTGGTGGCGGACGGCGGGATCGCGCCCGGCACTCCCGGCGGCCCGATCACGACCGAAGTCCCCTCGCGCCCCGATTCCTCGCGGGTGAACCCGGCGACCGCCTCTTCGATGTCCATTTCGGACAGTCGGCGCGCCCACGGCCGCACACCGCACGAACGCACCGAGTCCGGCGGAACGGCACCGGGCGCGAAACTCGCCAGCAGCGAAGCCGCCACCGCCATGATCTCCGACGGCGTCCGGTAGTTGACGGTCAGTTTCCGATACACCCATCGGTCGGCGACGTACCGGGAGAGCATCGCGTCCCACGATCGCGCGCCGGACGGCGACCGCCGCTGCGCGAGATCCCCGACGACGGTGAACGACCGGCTGGGACAGCGCCGCATCAGCACCCGCCAGTCCATTTCGGACAGTTCCTGCGCCTCGTCGACCACGACGTGGCCATAGGTCCATTCACGGTCCGCGGCGGCGCGTTCGGCCAGATCCCGTTCGTCGCGTTCGGCGAACCGGTCCGCCAGCTCCTCCGCCATCAGCACGTCCGTCGGCCGGAGCGCGAATTCGTAGTCGTCGTGGTCGTCCTCGACCTCGACGATCTCCAGCACCCGCTCGGCGTATTCCTTCCGTGCCAACCGATCCCGTTCCGCCGCCAGGCGTTCGGCGGTGCGGTCCCCGCCGAGCAGTTCGACGGCTTCGTCCAGCAGCGGCACGTCGGACACCGTCCACGCGTCGGCGTCCTCGCGGATCAGTGCCGGCTCGGCCCCTGCCGCCCGCAACCGCTCCGGCGAGGCGTAGAGGTCGGCGAGCAGCCGCTGCGGCGTCAGCACCGGCCAGAGGCGGCCGAGCACCGCGCGGAGCTCCTCGCTGGCTTCCAGGTCGCGCCGGGCGTTCTTCAGCAGCTCCGGACGCGTGTGCTCGTCGTCCCGCGGCAGCCAGCCCGCGCCGAGCCGGTCGACCGCGCGCGTGGCGAGCGCGGCGATCACCTCCCGGTCGAAGACGGGCCGCGCCTCGTTGTGCGGCAGACCGCTCTCCCTGGCCACCGCACGCGCGGCGGCCGCGACCTCGGCGTCCAACGGCACGGTGACGTCGTCGAGTTCGATCGGCTCGGCCTCGGCCGGTAGTTCCTGCCTGTCCGACACCGCCGCCGAAAGCACGTCCAGGATCGCCAGCGAGCCCTTCAGCCGCTGCACCGGCGGCGGATCCTCGCGTTCGGTGCGCAGACCGGCGACGAGGCCACCAGGCGTCGCGAAGACGACGCTGGTCTCGCCGAGCGACGGCAGGACCCGGCCGATGTGGTCGAGGAAGCCGCTGCTGGGCCCGACCACGAGCACGCCGCGGCGTTCCATGCGCTCCCGTTTCGTGTACAGCAGGTACGCCACCCGGTGCAGCGCCACCGCCGTCTTCCCGGTGCCGGGGCCGCCCTCCACGACCACGACGCCCGCGTGGTCCAGCCGGATGATCTCGTCCTGCTCGGCCTGGATCGTCGCGACGATGTCCCGCATCCCCTCGCCGCGCGGCGCGTTGACCGCGGCCAGCAGCGCGACGTCACCCCGTTCGCCCGCCGATTCCGGACGGCCGAAGACCTCGTCGGTGAAATCGAGGACGTCGCGTCCGAGGGTGCGGAATTGACGTCGCCGGGACATTCCTTCCGGGGACGCGCCCGTCGCGCAGTAAAACGCGCGCGACGCCGGCGCCCGCCAGTCCAGCACCAACGGTTCGTAGTCGTTCTCCTCGTCGAAAAGGCCGATCCGGCCGACATACCTCCGCTCTCCCGAAAGGGCGTCCAGACGGCCGAAACAAAGGCCCTCGTCGGCGATCTTCAGCCTGGCCATCTCGCTCGCCTTGGCGCCGACGGACACCTCGCGGTCGGAAAGCGCGAAGCCTTCTCCCCGCAGCGCACCGGCATACGCCTCCTTCACCCGCGCGCGTTCGGTGTCCAGCCGTCCGTAGAGCGACGCGACATACTGCCGTTCGGACCGCAATTCCTCGTCGTACCCCTGATTTGACAAGTTCCCCTCACAGCGGTTAGACTGACAACACATTCGGCGTACCGATCAGCATTCTTGATCGGGCGCCGATTTTCTATTGTCCACCGCTTGTCAAGAGTGACCCGGTATTCCGCCGGAAACGACAGTGCGCGATAATGGGGACGAACATCCGCCATTACCGCGCACCAGCCGGAGCACTCAGCCGAGCATGAACTCGCGCGGATCCAGTGCCCTCCCCACCACACGGACGTCGCCGAGCCAGCCGTGGAACGCCTGCTCGACGATCGAGTCGTAGGCGTAGGCGCCGATCAGCCAAGAGCCGCCGGGGTTCGCGATCCCCGTGGCAGGCGTCTTGGGATTCCGCAGCACCGGGCAGCCGTCGACGTAGAGCGTCGTCCGCCTGCCGTCGTTGACGGCGGCGACGTGGATCCATTCCTGCAACGCCAGTTCGTGGCTCCAGCAGGTGGAAATCCCGTTCTGGTTCACCGGGAACACCGCCCACTGGAACGCGGCACCGTCCGAAAGGGACAGTGTGGCCGACGGTTCGCCGGGGTCGTCACCGGTTTTGCCCGCCTTGCCGCCGTCACCTTGCCTGCCGAAGATCGCGGCCCAGGCATGCTTGCCGTCCTTGAAATCCGCGGGCAGTTTCACGTACGCCTCGACGGTGTAGCCGCGGGCGAACGTCTCCGCGTTCATCGGCGCGGAGTCCGCCGTGCGCAGATACCCGCCGCGAGCCGGTTTCTTGCCGCCGTCGAAGCGAAGGCTCGACCTCGACGGCTGCCGCCCGGAGAACTCGCCGGAGAACCGCAGCGCCTCGGGCGCGCTGCCGGGAAGGGTCACCCGGACCAGATCGTTGCCCCGGCCGGAAAGGTCACGGACCCCGGCTACGGGCGCACCCTCACGACCTTCGAACCGCCAGTAGGCCACGGTCCCGCGGATCAGCTGCCGTTCGGCGGGCCGCGCGGGCGGGACCGGGACCGGCGCGAACCCGGCGAACCTCGACTCGAAGTCGACCTCCAGGCTGAAGTAGTCCGCCGGTCCGGTGCGTTCGATCTCCTGTCGTTGCAGTTCGTTCAGCCGCGGCGCCTGGTCCGCCAGCCACGGCGAGAACGTGCGGACGTCGATCACGTTCCGCGCCAGGTCGAACCGGTAGAGCCGGATCATCGCGCTGCCGCCGTAGTAGCGGTCCTGGTAGTTCGTGATGTGCAGATGGACGTCGTGGCCCGCCTTGTTCTGCTTCACCGCGCGTCCCGGCGGCCAGAAGTGCCCGTTGAGGGTGAGGAAGATCTGATCGTTCCCGGCGATCAGCTCGTCCCACACCTTCTGCCCGAACTCCGAGAACTGAGCCTGTCCGGCCTCGTCGGCCCATACCAATTCATGGATGGTCAGAATGGCCGGAAGCCGCGGGTTCCGCGCGAGCACCGACCGCGCCCACTCCAGCCCGCCCGCCGACGGCCGCCAGTCGAGCGCGAGCAGCAGCCACTCGCGCCCGCCCGCACGGAAGACGTGGTGGCTGTTGTAGCCGTCCGGGCTCGCGCCGCGGAAGGTCCGCGAACCCCGTTGCCGCTGCGGACCGAACGCGTCCAGATACGGCGTGCGGCCACGCTGGTCGTCGGTCGAGGACTCGATGTCGTGGTTGCCCGCCAGCGTGCTGTACGGGAACCGGTGCCGGTCCAGGTGCTGGAACGACCGGCTGATCTGGTCGAACTCGCCCGGCTGCCCGTTCTCGGTGAGGTCCCCGAGATGCGCCAGGAAGACGATGTTCTCGTCGCCGCCGGTGACGTACCGCAGCGTGGCGTCCAACGGCGCGGGATCGCCGCGGTCGGCGTCGAAGAGGTACTGGGTGTCGGGCAGGACCGCGAGGGTGAAGCGGCCGTCTTCGGCGTCCGGGCCGTGGTGGCCGAAGGTCGCCGAAGCCGCGGGGGCACCGAGTGCCGGCAACGCGGACACCGCCGCACCGGCGCCGAGCAGGCCCGCACCGCGCAGGAAGGTCCGTCTGGAGGAGTCGTTCACGGCCGCAACCTACGGTCGCGGAGGCAACGCGTCCCGAACCGCGGGTGAACACTTGCCCCGCTCGGTAGCTTCGTCACATGGGGAACGTCAAACGCTGGCCCGTGCTCGCCGGGGTCGGTGTGGTGGTGACCGCGGCGGCCTGGTGGATCGTGGACGAGATGCCGACGGTGGACGACGCCGTCGCGCGGGAGGCGCTGCCGCCGATCGACCGGCATGTGCGCGCGAACGGCTGGTCGGGGAGGCTGGCCGGCTCGGGCCTCGCGGATGTCCGCTGGGTGTGCACGCAGAAGGTGATCGAGACCCGGCCGGACGGCGAGCGGGTCAAGATCGGCCTCGTCGCGAGCTGCGACGAGGTCGCGAAAGAAGGCAACGGGCTCGTCACCGGCAGCGGGTTCCGGCGGCAGCCGATGGTCTACCTCGTCGAACGCACTCCCGACGGGTACCGCGTGCTCGACCGGCAACTGGCGATGGACGGCGCGGGTCACTCGCCTTCGATCAAGGCGATGTTCTCGTGGGTCGGCGCCCGCCGGGTGCTCGACGGCGCGAGCCCGGACGACCCGAAGTCCGTGGCCGCCGCCGCTTTCGGCCTGCCGGAAGGGACCCCGGTGCGGACCGGCCGGTGATCAGTCGCCGTTGCGGTCGATCTTCTTCGGCACCACGAACCACATGACGACGAACAGCACCGCCGACACCACGCCGAGGATCGTCATCGCGATCGGACCGTAGACGACCTTGGCGATGAGCGCGACGGTCGTGGTGATGGCCGCCGCGAGGCAGCCGAGCCCGACGAGGACGGAACGGTTGCCGACGGTGAGGATCCGCTCACGGTTGCCGGTGCGGAACAACAGCCGATGCCATGCGGCGGGCGCCGTGAGCAGCACCGTCGAACAGACCGTGAGCAGGACCGCCGTCAGGTGGACGGCCTTCTCGAACCCGCTCGCCGCGTGGAACTCGTCGGTGAACACCACCGTGAGCAGGAAACCGAAGAGGATCTGGACGCCCGCCTGCGCGACCCGCAGCTCCTGCAGGAGCTCACTGACGTTGCGGGTCAGGCGTTCGTTCTTCGTCTCGCCGGTGTGCTCGACCATTCAGCGGCTCCAGGACCATCGGTTGACGCCTGACCTTTTCGTGCCAGCCGAGCGATGTCACGGACACGACCACCACGGCGAGACCCAGCCACTGAGTACCCGACAAATCGGCGTTCAAGCACAATACGCCGATCACGGCGGCCGTGACGGGGAACGCCAGCTCGGCCAAGGTCGCCCTGGCCGCGGGCGTCGACCGCAGGCCGACGTAGTAGAGGCTCAGCGCCAGCAGGCCGGGGACCAGCGCGAGCAGCACGAGCCCGAGCGCGTTGTCCCAGCCGACCGCGAACTCGCCGCCCTGATAGGCCACGATGCCCGCCGCGACCGGGAGCCCGACGGTGAACCGCAGGGTGGTGACCTCCTTCGGCGCCAGTTCGGTGGAGAGCAGCCGTCCGAGCACCGTGCCCGCCGCCCACAACGCGGCCGCGCCGATCGCCAGCAGCGCCGCCTTCGCCGCGGCGAGCTGGATGTTCAGCGGATCCTTGAACGCCAGCAGCCACGCGCCCAGCAGCGCCGGGATCGCGAAGAGGGCGTATCCCGGGCGGACCCGCTCACGGAGTACGAAATACGCCGCCAGAACGGCGAACACCGGCTGGAGCTTCTGCAGCACCAACGGTGTCACCGGGTCGCCCAGTTTGAAGGCCGCGGTGAACATCGCCGTCGCCAGCGCGGAAGAGCCGCCGCCGATCGCGAGCACGGCCAGCCATTCCCGCGGACCGCATCGGCGCAACGCCCGGAAGGCGCCGGGGATGAACGGGCTCAGCACGAGCACCACGAGCAGGTGCTCCCAGAAGACGACCGTGGCCGCCGGGAGCGCCTCGGCGAGAGGAAGCCTCAGAAGCCCGTCGGTGCCCCAAAGAGCGGCGGCGACCGCGACCAGCCAAGTGCGATCCGGAGGGTTAGTACTCACGTGTCCTGCCCATAGTTTGAGAATGATCGCCCGACGGAGTGACCGCTCTGGCGTGTCCGATTCGGGCGGACTAGGCAGGGGGCATGCGCCCCGTCCCCACACTCGCCCTCGTCCTGTCCGCGGCCGCGTTGGCCCTGACCGCCGGCGCCGGGCCGGCCACCGCCGTCCCCGGTTCCCGCGTCCACGTGATCACCGCCAAGAGCGGCCTCACGATCTACAAACCCGATCTGGTGCCGCCCGGCGCCCGCGCGCACGTCTTCGGGTTGACGTCCAAGGCCCACGGCACCTCGACCGCGGTCCTCGTGACCGGCCTGCTGCCCAACCGCGAATACGGCGCCCACGCGCACACGAAGCCGTGCGGCGCCACCGGAGACCTCGCCGGCCCGCACTACCAGAACGTCGAAGACCCGGTGAAGCCATCGGTGGATCCGGCCTACGCCAACCCCCGCAACGAGATCTGGCTCGACCTCACCACCGACGCCACCGGCCGCGGCGCCGCCGTGTCCAAAGTGGACTGGACGTTCACCGATCGGCGCGCGAACTCCATCGTGATCCACGAAACGCATACGCACACCGACCCGGGACACGCGGGGACCGCGGGCGCCAGGCTGGCCTGTGTGACCGTCGGCTTCTAGCGGCGTTTCCTAGGCGCTGTCCTGCAAGTCATGTTCGCGGTCTTCGCGCCCAGGCGGTCCCTGACGGCACGGGCGGACGCGGCCGAGTACGACCCGGTACGAGGCCGATCCGCCCGCACCGCCAGGAACCACCTGGATCACGAAGCCCATCGAACACACTCACAGGACAGCGCCTAGAACCCCCAGGTGCGTTCGGGCCGGATCCTGATCCGGGCGCCGTACTCCTTGTCGAACTTCGCGATGTCGTAGTCGATCGCCGGGTAGTGCTTCTCGTACTTTTCGAGGTAACCCGGCTGTTCCGAGGGGAGGCCGTCCGGCAGGATCTCGGCCCTGCCACCGATCACCAGGATCGAGCCGCCGTGCTCGTCGCTGTTGAAGTGGAGGCTGACCTCGGGGTTGGCCTCGATGTGCCGGGTCTTCGCCGTGTCCGGCTGACTGAAGACGATGATGTCGTCGCCGTCGAGTACGAACCACACCGGGCGGGGCGAAGGGCGTCCCTTCGGGCTGATCGTGGTCAGCCAGGCGACGTTCTCCTTCGCCCGCTCGGCGAGCCGCGGGTCGGGTCGGTAGCTCATGCCCGACCCAACCACGACCCACCGACATTTCTTCCTCGTCCGCTCAGCGGGACGCGACGAGTTTCGCGTAGCGCGTCCCGGCGCCGAGCAACACCAGACCGGCGAGGAGGAAGGCGGCGACCCTGGCGAGACCGTCGAGCGCGGAGAGGTCGAACAGCACCAGCTTCAGCACCGCCGCCCCGACCAGCACGAACCCGATCACCCGCAGGCTGACCGCGGAGATGCCGCGGATGAGCAGCACCAGCGCGGCGACCGTCCAGGACACCGTGATCACCACGTGGCCGACCAGGAAACCCGAGCGGCCGGGGACGGCCAGCAGCGCGCCGCACAGCACCATCGCGCCCGCCCCGTAGAGCCCGCAGACCCCGGCGAAGAGCCACGGCACCACGTTCTCCGACGCGGCCTTGAACAGCCCGAGCCGGTGCGCGACCCACGGAAGCGTGATCGAGACGGCCAGGATCGCGACGGCCACCAGCAAGGAGGCGGCGAGGTCGGCGTCCGGCCGGTTCCTGACCAGGAAGAACAGCGTCGGCGGGACGTCGAAGGCCAGCGCGATCATGCCGCCGATGACGGCGAAGCCCAGCCCGCCGAAGAGCGCCACGTGCTTCTTCGTCCACAGCGCGACCAGTGCCAGCAGAACGCCTTCGCCGATGAGGATCGCCGAACGGGCACTGCCGTCGAACAGCGTCATCGTCGTCTGCAGGGCCGCGAGGAGCCCGGCGGCACCCGCGAGGTCACCCGTCCAGCCGTCGAGCCACTGCCCGGCCGCCCACACCCCGAGCAGCACCAGCGCCACCGACGCGGTGACGAGCACGGCCGGGGTCTTCGGCAGGAACAACGCGGCGAGCAACGACGGCGCCGGCGCGACGGCCAGCAGGGCGAGCGCGGCGGCGTCCCCCGGCCGCTTGGCCGTGACGATCAGAGCCAGCGCGAGTGCGACGCCTCCCGCGGCCAGCGCGGCGGCGGTGTTCGCCGTGCTGCCACCGAAACCGGTGAACGCCGTACTGAAGACCGACGCGACCAGCGGCGGGATCCCGGCCGCGACCGCCACCGACGGCCACGACTGGCGCAACTGCACCGGCGTCGAAGCGACCTGGACCACCAGCAGGAACGCGACCAGCTGCGGGGTGAAACCCTGCGTGATGATCGGCGCGCAGACCACACAGCCGAGCACGACGGCCGTGGCGAGCAGCGAAGACTTCCACCGCACGGCCAGCAGCAACCCGCCGACCGCGATCAGGAGCCCGATCGCGAGACCGGCGTAGGCCGGGAGGTACTCGTACATCGTCGTCGCGGCGATGGCGTCGAGGTACAGCGCGCCGATGCCGGTGGCGGCGAGCGCGAACGCACCCGTGCGGCCCGCCGGCGTGCGGTGCAGGCGAAGCCCGATCCCGACCAGCGCCGCGCCGAGCACGGCGCCCCCGAGCACCCGCGGCAACGGGCCGAACCAGCCACGCTGGATCGCGAGCACGAGGAACAGCACCACACCCAGCAGCGTGACCGCGCCACCGATCCAGGCCAGCAGCCTGCTGCCGGCGCCTTCCTTGCTCAGCTTCTCGCCGAGCGTGACCTTCGGGGCCGGCTGATACGGGCGGTAGGGCTGCTGCGGCGCGTGCTGCTGCCGGTACTGCTGTTGCTGCCACTGCGCGTACTGCGCCTGCTGGTACTGGGCCTGCTGGTATTGCTGCTGGTAGTGGGCGTACTGCGGGTGCTGGTAGTGGGGGTACGGCTGCTGCGGCACCTGGGGCTGCGGCGCCTGCTGAGCCTGCGGCTGGGGCTGCTCGGCTGGCGGCTGCTGGGCCTGCTCGGGTTGCGGCTGGGCCTGCTCGGCCTGGGGTGCCTGCTGCTCTGCCTGCTGCGCGGCCTGCTCTTGAGACGCCTGCTCAGGCACCTCTTCGCGCGTCGGCTCCGCTCCTGATCGGACGGTCCGCAGCTCCGTACCGACCCGCGCGAGGCGGGCCCCAAGGTCGTCGATCTCCCCGGCGAGCCTGAGGAGCACATCCCCATCGGTGGTCATGGCGATCAGCATGCGGCCTGAGACCCGCCGATGGATCCGTAGCACTACTCAATCGTGATGACGATGTGGTCGCGACCTGCAAGATCATCGCGATCGAGCCCACACCCGGAGGGCCCGCAGAAGGTCGACGTACCGGAAGCCCGGCCAGTTGGCGTCGCAGAAGTACAGCTGGGAATCCTTCGCCTGCCAAAGCAGGAATCCGGACAGCCGGACTTCGCCACTCGTCCGGATGATCAGGTCCGGATCGGGACTGCCCACCGTGTACAGATGCGCGGAAAGGGCGTCCACGGAAACGGTTTCCGCGATCTCCACAAGGGACTTGCCGTCCGCGGCGCCCTCGAGCACGAGATCGCGTACGGCGTCGACGATCTCCTCGCGGCTTCCGTACCCGATGGCGAGAGTCAGCTCAGGCCCCGTCGCGCCGCGAGTGTCCTCTTCGGCCCGCTTCAGCACCTCGGCCGTGGACGACGGCAGCATGTCGAGACGCCCCACAGGCACGACACGCCAGTTCGCACCCGGCGCGGTGAGCCGGTCACGCACGACGTCCTCGATCACCTGCATCAAGAAGGCCATCTCCGGCGACGCACGCTTCGTCAGATTGTCGACCGAAGCGAGATACACCGTCACGTGCCCGATGCCGAGGCCTTCGCACCACGTCATCAACCGCGCGATGTGCCGGGCGCCGTGCCGATGCCCCTCGCGGACGTCCTCGAAACCCATCTGGCGAGCCCAGCGACGGTTGCCGTCGATGATCACGCCGACGTGCCGCGGTAGCGGGCCTCGGCGAAGACGGGCGCGGAGCCGTCGAGCGTAGAGGTCGTCGAGTCTGGTCCGGACGGTCATGGAGGCGAAGCTACCGAAATCGGGTTGTGCGCGAAGGCAATCACAGGCGGTTGTTCATCCCATCTCAGGAGATGTCTAGGCCGCCCTTGACGCTTGCGTCTACCCCTGCCTAGACATACGCTGTGAGAAGACGAGAGGTCATCAAGAAGATCGCTGTCGCCGCCAGGCGGCAACGCGCGGCATGGATCCTGGAACGGGAAGGTGCCAACCACACGATCTACACCTTGAACGGCGTGGTGGTGCCCATCCCGCGCCATACCGAACTGGGCGAGGTCTTCGCCGTCGACATTTTCAAGGAATGCGAAGGCGTCCTAGGGAAAGGATGGTGGAGGAAGTGAAGACCTACCACGCCGAAGTCACTCGCGATGGAAGGTTCTGGCTGATCCGGGTCCGCGAGATCGATCGATCGACCCAGGCTCTCCGCTACAAGGACGTCGTGACGATGGCCAACGAGCTCATCGAAATCATGGACGGTGCCGAGGACGAGTACGACCTACACCTCGAGGTGCACCTGCCGAGTTCTGTGAAGGACCACCAAGCCCGCGCCGAAGTCCTGCGCGAAGAGGCCCAGCGCAAGCAGGCCGAAGCCGCCGCCGAACACCGTGCGGCGGTTCAAGAACTGCTCGCGCTCGGCGTTTCACAACGCGAAGCGGGCGAAGTGCTCGGCATGTCGTTCCAGCGAGTCAGCCAATTGGCGAAGTCGTCCTGACGAACTCGCCTGCGAGACAAAATCGGATGATCAGGCCGAACTCATGAGGGTCACGCTCGCCCACTAAGGTGTTACCCCGATCACGGAGGGTCAGGGGGGCATCATGAGTGATGATCAGGAATCCACAAAGAAGAGCGGCTGGGGTCAACTCGGCCATCAATGGATCACGGCCATCGCCGCACTGGTCACCGCGCTGGCGGGCGCGGGGTTCTTCATCGGCCGCGAGAGCGCGCCGGAACCCAAGGCGGCCTCGGCGGTGACCGTCCCGGCGGGGACCGTCACGGTCACCCAGTCCGCGCCTGGAGAAATCCAGGCGACCGTGAGCAAGTCGGTCCCGCCCTCGCCAGCCGGGAACGGTGCCGGAGTCTACTTTTCGTCCGAAGAATTCGAGTGGGGAGAGTTCAACCTCGACTTCAATCCCCCGCGGTACCTCGCGGGCAAGTACATCTATCCGCTCGGCCGGGCTCTGACGGTCCAAGGCGAGGCAGCCAAGCTCGCCGAATGGCAAACCGACTCGGTACCTGGCAAGGACGAGTGCACGTCCGCCGTCGCGGAGCGTGGCCAAAAATACACGGGGGATCTGGTCGCTTCCAGCCATGTTTGCGGGAAGACGGCGGAAGGACGGGTCTTCCGGTTCGACGTGATCGCCGCCGGTGCCACGATTCGCGGCAAGGTCATCGTCTGGAACAAGTAGGCGGCCCACCTGCGAGTGACAGACACCACAGGCGACAATGGAGGACGTGACAGCCACCCTGAGCAGGCCCGCACTGAAGATCGGCCCCTACGAGGTCGATCCGCCGGTCGTGCTCGCTCCCATGGCGGGCATCACCAACGTCGCGTTCCGGCAGCTGTGCCAGGAGTACGGCGCGGGTATCTACGTCTGCGAGATGATCACCGCCCGCGCGGTGGTCGAACGCCACCCCGGCACCATGCACATGATGACCTTCGGCGAGAACGAAAAGCCCAGGTCCATGCAGCTTTACGGGGTCGACCCCAAGACCATGGCCGAGGCCGTCCGCATCATCACCGGCGAGGGGCTCGCCGACCACATCGACAGCAACTTCGGCTGCCCGGTGGCGAAGGTGACGCGCAAGGGCGGCGGCGCGGCGTTGCCGTTCAAGCGCAAGCTGTTCGCGGACATCGTGCGCGAGTCGGCGAAGGCCGCGGCCGAGGCGGGCGTGCCGTTCACGGTCAAGTTCCGGGTGGGCATCGACGACGACCATCTCACGTACCTCGACGCCGGGCGGATCGCCGAGGCGGAGGGCGCGGCGGCGGTCAGCCTGCACGCGCGCACCGCCGCGCAGCGCTACTCCGGCCAGGCCGACTGGACGAAGATCGCGGCGCTCAAGGAAGCCGTCACCAGTATCCCGGTGCTCGGCAACGGCGACATCTTCTCCGCCGAGGACGCGTTGCGCATGGTCGACGAGACCGGCTGCGACGGTGTCGTGGTCGGACGCGGTTGCCTGGGCAGGCCTTGGCTGTTCGGCGAGCTGGAAGCCGCCTTCGCCGGGCGTCCGCAGCCCACACCGCCGAATCTCGGCGAGGTCGCGAAAGTCTTGCGCCGCCACACGGAACTGCTCGTCGAACACGACGGCCACGACAAGGCGATGCGGGACATCCGCAAGCATATGGCTTGGTACTTCATGGGTTTCCCGGTCGGCTCCGAACTTCGCCGCGGTTTCGCGATGTTGTCCGGGATGGACGAACTCGACGATCTCATCGCCAAGCTCGACCACGACGCCCCGTTCCCCAGTGCCGCCACCGGGCCGCGCGGGCGGCAGGGTTCGCCGGGCAAGGTCACGCTGCCGCACGGCTGGCTCGACGACCCGGACGACGACTGCGTCCCCGAAGCCGAGGACATGCACTCGGGCGGCTGACCGTCCCCGTAAAGTCGGCGTCGTGATCGAGCAGCTGACCATTCCCACCGACGCCGGTTCCTTCGACGCCATCGCGGCGGGCCCCGAAGACGGCCGTCCCGTCCTGTTGCTGCACGGGTTCCCCGAGGCCGCGGTGGAATGGGAGCACCAGGTCGCGACGCTCGGCGTGCTGGGCTATCGCGCGGTGGCACCGGATCAGCGCGGTTACTCGCCGGACGTCCGGCCGGAGCAGGCGTCCGAGTACACCATCGACAACCTCGTCGGTGACGTCATCGCGATCGCGGATCGCTTGGGGTGGAACGAATTCGATCTCGTCGGACACGATTGGGGCGGCGCCGTCGCGTGGTGGACGGCCGACGCGCATCCCGGCAGGCTCCGCAGTCTCGCGGTGATTTCGACGCCGCATCCGGCGGCGCTGGCGGAGGCCATGAAGACCGACGAGGACCAGCACCTCCGGTCGGGGTACATGACCGAATGGCGGCAGACCCGCGTCACCGAACGGCGGATGCTCGAGAACAACGCCGACGCGCTGCGCCGCCTGTTCGACTGGAAGCTGCCGCCGAGCAAGGTCGACGAGTACGTCCGGCGACTGTCCGAACCGGGCGCGCTGACCGCCGCGCTCAACTGGTACCGCGCCGGCCGTCCCGGCGGGAGGATCGGGCCGATCGAGGTTCCGACGCTCTACATCTGGAGCACCGAGGACGCCGCCTTCGGGTCGACGGCCGCGCTCGACACCGCGAACCGGGTCACCGGCCCGTACCGCTTCGAGATGATCGAGGACGCCTCCCACTGGGTGGTCGAAGAGGCGCCCGAAGCCGTCACTTCTTTGCTCGTGGAGCACCTCTCATCCCACTAACAGGGGTAACTCTGGTCGCGGTACCGGTTACAGCGAGCCTGCTGGTTCAGTGGGTCCGGTGAGCGAAACGACCGAAGTGGACACCGAACGCATCGTCTACGTCACCGAGGACGGCGAGCCGACCGGCGAAACCGCGCCCAAGCTGGCCGCGCACCACGAGCACACCAGGCTGCACCTGGCGTTCTCCTGTTACCTGTTGCGCAGCAGTGACCAGGCCCTGCTGATCACCAGCCGCGCCGCCACCAAGAAGGTGTGGCCCCGGGTCTGGACCAACAGTGTCTGCGGGCATCCCGCACCGGGTGAGCCGATCGAAGAGGCCGTCCGGCGCCGCGCCGCCTTCGAGCTCGGCTTGCCCCGGCTGAACGGGCTCCGCTGCGTCCTTCCGGCGTACCGCTACTCGACGCCGCCATTCGATGGAGTGGTCGAGAACGAGTTCTGCCCCGTCTTCGTCGCCTGGGTCGACGACGATCCGGAACCGCATCCGGACGAGGTCGGCGACTGGCGCTGGGTGAGCTGGAATGATTACGCACTGTTGCTGAATGACGATGTGACTGACGTGAGTTACTGGGCGAAAGATCAGTTTTCGCAGCTCAAAGACGCCGAGCCGTTTTCGGCCTTACGGAACGGCACTTCGGTGCGTGACAATGGTGCTCGACCGTCGTCCACTTGAGCGATATTCACTTTGGACCGTACTCATACCTCAAGAGATCCCTCCTATACGACGAAAACCAATTCGTGGCGGAGGTGAGCGTGGCAGCCGACGACGAGGCCGCGCTCCCATCGGGCGCGCCGAGCACCGATCTGCTCAGCCTCCACGAGTCGATCGCCGGGGTGCTCGCCACCCAGGGTGACTGGCGCCGCGCCTATCACCACCTCAAATCCGCCTTCGACCTCGCCCGGGCAGGCAGCCTGCGGGACACGCTGACGTCCAGCTACAACCGCCGCTACCTCGACCAGTGGCTGCACGGCCCGGCGGTCGACCACCGCGGCCCGCCGGGGATCGCGATCGCGCTGGTCGACCTCGACCTGTTCAAGGGCGTCAACGACACTTTCGGGCATCTCGTCGGCGACCGGGTGCTACGTGAAGTGGCCGATCTGCTGCAGCAGGGGCTGCCGCCCGAGGCGTTCTGCGCCCGCTACGGCGGCGAGGAGTTCGCGCTCGTCATCCCGGACGTCGACGCCGCCCGCGCCGTGCGCATCGCGGACACCGCCCGTATCCGGGTGGCCCGCCATCCGTGGCGCCGGATCCGGCCCGGTCTGTCGGTGACGATCAGCGTGGGACTCTCGCACGAGAGCCGCGCGGAACCGAATCCCGCGATGGAACCGGAACGACAGTTGCGCAGTGCCGACGCTTTGTTGTATATGGCGAAACGGGCAGGACGGAACAAAGTCGCCTATCACGATGCGGAATCTTCACGGACGATTCCGCATCCGATGAACGCCGCGGACTCAGCCGGCACCTAGGCCACTCACTCGGCCAACACTCGCACTCTGCGTAGCGGTTTCGAACCTTTTAACGCAGCTTTAACCACGACCGCTCACCCGATCGCATGGACCGCTCGGCGCTTCTCGGTACCTTGGGTGAAGAAAATTCCGGGATGGTTGTCGTCACGAACCCGAGGTGTCCGTACGATAACGAAAGAGCTTCGACCGATTCGTGAAAGGAGACCGAGTGCCCGACGAGCACCACAACCCGGGGACCGGTCGCCACAGCCAAACGGAGAGAAGTTCCGGTGAGCGCGGCCGCAGGGCTCGACGCCGCTCGATGGACACCCACGGCGGGATCAGCGTTTCCGACGTCGTCGCACGTCATACCGGTGAGCGCCCGATCTTCGACCCCGCCGCCGAGGCGCCCGCTCCGCGCCGTCTTCGACAGGACGAGCCGTCTCCCGAGCCTCCGAGACCCGGTGCGCGTGCCGCCAGGGTGGAGCCGCCCGCACCGCGTCGGCCTCGTCCGGCCGCCCCCGTCGAAAGCCCGGCTCCCGCGCCTCGTGCGGCCAACCCCGCCGCACCGCCTGTTCAGACGCCGCCCGCGGAGACCCCGCGCCCGCCTCGCGCACGCCAGCCGCGCCGCACTCCTCAGGCCGCTCCCACCCCCGAAGCGCCGACGCAGCGCCGTCCGCCGGTGGTGAACCCGGGCGCGCAGCAGCAGCCCGTCGCCCCGGCGCCTCCGCGTCGTCCCCGCCGCCCGCCGCAGCGGCCGGTGCAGCAGGCACCGGTCGCCCCGGTCCCGCAGCCGTCCCTCTCGCCCGGTGTCCCGCCGCGGTCCGAGATGGACCGGCTCACGATGACCGACGAGCTCGAAGCGATCGACGACGCGACGATCACCAAGCGCAAGATCGACCACACGCTCGCCCGGTTCTCCGCCGCGCACGACGAACTCGAGGCCGAAGAGGCCAAGAAGCGCGAGCGCCGCGAGCGGCTCGCTTCCCGTCCCGCCGCGCTGCTGGAGCAGACCCGCACGGCCTTGCAGCGCGTGGTCACGACCACCGATTCCGAGCCTGCCGAGGCCTCCGGGGAATCGTCGCCGCAGACCCGCCTGCAGGAGAAGAAGGAACGCAAGACCAAGCAGACGGCCAAGGCGGGCCGGATCGCGGCCGCCGTGGTCGCCGCGCTCGTGTTCCTCTCCATCGGTTCGGCCTGGGGCGCCCAGACCTGGTTCGACGCGAAGTTCAACAACGTCGCCTCGCTCGACGAGGACTCGGCCGACATCCAGGACGCCGCCGGTCAGACCGGCGACGAGAACTTCCTGATGGTCGGCTCCGACAGCCGTGACGGCGCGGCCGCCGAAGACGGCGTCGGCGACGCGGACGGCACCCCGGGCGCCCGTTCGGACACGGTGATGATCGCGCACGTCCCCGCCGACCGGCAGCGCGTCGTCATGGTGTCCTTCCCCCGCGACCTCGAGATCAGCCGCCCCGAATGCAAGCGCTGGGACCCGGCGACGTCGTCGTACAAGGAAGAGACCTCGCCGCCGCAGAAGATCGCGAAGCTGAACACGGCCTACGCGGTCGGCGGCCCGCAGTGCGTCACGAAGGTCATCCAGCAGATCACCGGCATGAAGATGAACCACTTCGTCGGGATCGACTTCAACGGCTTCAAATCCATGGTCGACGCCGTGCAAGGCGTCACCGTGTACAACGAGAAGCCGGTCGACGACACCACGCTCGGCATGATCGTCCCGCAGGCGGGCGAGGTCCGGATCTCCGGCGACCAGGCGCTGAACTACGTCCGGGCGCGGCACGTCAAGGGCGACCCGACGTCGGACTACGGCCGGATCAAACGGCAGCAGGCCTTCCTCGGCGCGCTGCTGAAGACGGTGATGTCGAAGGACGTCATCCTGGACACCGGCAAGCTCAGCGGTTTCATCGACGCGTTCGCCAAGGCCACCTTCGGCGAGAACCTCGGCATCAAGCAGATGATGACGCTGGCGAAGTCGATGCGCGGGATGGGATCGGACAAGGTCAAGTTCCTTACGGTGCCCACCACCGAAGAGGCGAACAAGCGCGGCAACGAGGTCCTGGTGCAGAGCCGGGCGAAGGCCGTCTTCGACGCGCTGATCAACAACACCCCGCTGGAAGAGAAGGCGCCGGCGCCTCCCGCGAGCGACACGGCGGCCGCTCCGACCGGCTCCGCCAAGTCCGGCGGCGCCAAGAAGAGCACCAGCTCAGGCTGAGGATCATTCGTTAGTCCGGGTTCACGTCGGGTTCACTCTGGGATGCGGCTTTTGGTGCCCGTTCCCCGTAGGGTTGGGCCATGCGTGAGGCTTACCATGTCGAACTCGAACAGCTCGCCGAGAACCTAGCGAGCATGTCCCTCCAGGTCGCCGACGCGATGGAGCGGGCGACCCGGGCGTTGCTCGAGGTCGATCTCGGACTCGCCGAGCAGGTGATCAGCGACGACGCGAAGGTCGACGACGCGCGCGCCGAATGCGAGGAGCAGGCGTACGCGCTGCTGGCACTGCAGGCACCCGTCGCGACCGACCTGCGGACCGTCCTCGCCGCGATCCACGCGGCGGAAAGCCTGGAACGGATGGGCGATCTGGCGCTGCACGTGGCCAAGGCCGCGCGCCGCCGCCACCCGGACCCGGTGCTGCCCGACGAGGTGAAGGCCGACTTCGCCAAGATGGGCGAGGTCGGGGTGAGCCTGGCCCGCCAGGTCGAGCAGGTCATCAAGTCCAAGGACGTCGAGGCCGCCCGCACGATCGAGTCGGACGACGACGAGGTCGACGAGATCCACAAGCACCTGTTCACCGTCATCATGGACCGGAACTGGGACCACGGCGTCGCCGCGGCCGTGGACGTCACCCTGCTGGGCCGCTTCTACGAGCGCTTCGCCGACCACGCCGTCTCGGTCGCGCGCCGGATGATCTTCGTGGTGACCGGCAAGATGCCCGGCTACGGGCCCGACGAGCTGTAGGGACTCGCCGAAGGGCCCTTCGCCGCATGTGCCGCGGTGAAGGGCCCTTCGTTGTGTCAACGGCTCAGTGCTCACGACCGCCCTGCGCGGGTGTCGCGAAAGCCACTTTCCGGGACACCCAGCGTCGCGAAAGTGGCTTTCGCGACCTGCCTCGGGCAAGCACGGGGCCGACCTCGCGCGGGTCGTGAGTGGCGATTCGGGTTAGAACCCGAATCGCCACTCACGACCACCCGCACCGGCACTCAACTGGCCAGGCCGCCCGGGAAGGGTTGCGAAAGCCACTTTCGCAACCTTCAGCGTTGCGAAAGTGGCTTTCGCAACGTCGCCTCAGCCTGCCCGCACGCCCCAGACCCCAAGCGCGAGAAAGGCCCCCTTCCCTCGGCTCAGCCGAGGGAAGGGGGCCTTCACGCGCAAAAAGACTCAGCCGAACCGGCCCGAGATGTAGTCCTCGGTCGCCTTCTCATCCGGGTTCGAGAAGATCTTCTCGGTGTCGTTCAGCTCCACCAGGCGCCCCGGCTGGCCGACGCCCGCCAGGTTGAAGAACGCCGTCTGGTCCGAGACCCGCGCCGCCTGCTGCATGTTGTGGGTCACGATGACGATCGTGTATTCCTTCTTGAGCTCGCCGATGAGGTCCTCGATGGCGAGCGTCGAGATCGGGTCGAGCGCGGAGCACGGTTCGTCCATCAGCAGCACGTCGGGTCGCACGGCGATCGCCCGCGCGATGCAGAGCCGCTGCTGCTGGCCACCGGAGAGGCCGCCGCCCGGCTTGTTGAGCCGGTCCTTGACCTCGTTCCACAGGTTCGCGCCCCGCAGCGCGCGCTCGGCGACCTCGTCGAGTTCCTTCTTGCCCTTGGCGCCGCCGAGGCGGAGGCCCGCCACGACGTTGTCGCGGATCGACATCGTCGGGAACGGGTTGGGCCGCTGGAACACCATGCCGATGGTGCGGCGGACCTGCACCGGGTCGACGCCTGCGCCGTAGATGTCCTCGCCGTCGAGCAGCACCTCGCCCTCGACGCGGGCGCCGGGGATGACTTCGTGCATGCGGTTCAGCGTGCGCAGCACCGTCGACTTGCCGCAGCCCGAAGGGCCGATGAACGCGGTGACGTTCCGCGGCGGCACCGAGAGGGTGACGCCGTCCACGGCGTGGAATTTGCCGTAGTAGATGTCCACGTCTTTGACGTCGATTCGTTTGGCCATCTCAAACAGCTCACTTCTTCTTCGGGGCGACAAGACGGGCAAAGAGCATGGCGAGGAGGTTCACGATCGCGATGATCAGCACCAGGGTGAGCGCGGCACCCCAGATCCTGTCGAACGCGACGGTACCTTCGTCGAACGGGTTGCTGACCCGTTCGTTGTTCATCAGAAGCGGCAGAGCGGCCTGCTCGCCACCGAAGATGTCCCAGTTCACGTAGGCGGAGTAGCCCACGAGGACCAGCAGCGGCGCGGTCTCGCCCATGACCCGGGCGAGCGCCATCATGATGCCGCCGATGATGCCGGACAGCGCGGTCGGCAGGACGATCTTCATGATCGTCTTCCACTTCGGCACGCCGAGCGCGTAGGAGGCTTCGCGCAGGTCGTCGGGGACGATCCGCAGCATCTCCTCCGAGGACCGCACGACTACCGGGATCATCAGCAGCACCAGGGCGAGCGACACGGCGAAACCGCTGCGCGGGAGGCCGAACGTGGTGATCCACAGCGCGTAGATGAACAGCGCCGCGACGATGGAGGGGACACCGGAGAGGATGTCCACCATGAACGTCGTGGTCTTCGCCAGCTTGCCGCGGCCGTACTCGACCAGGTAGATCGCGACCAGCATGCCGATCGGGACCGCGATGATCGCGCAGACCACACCCTGCAGCACCGAGCCGATGACGGCGTGTGCCACACCGCCGCCGACCTCGTCCGACAGCACCGAGCCGAAGTCCTCGGTCCACCAGTTGCTGTAGGGGATCCGCTTGACACCGTTGATGACCACCGTGGCGAGCAGCCACACCAGCGGCACGACGGCGATCAGGAACGACAGCCAGATCAGGCCCGTGGCGAGGCCGTTCTTGGCCTTCCGCGCGAGGCTGACCTGCTGGAAGGCGGGGGTGGTGGCGGGGGTTTTCTCGAGCGTGGTGGACATGCTCAGTCCCCCTTCTTGGCGATGATGGATCGCGCGGCGAAGTTGACGATGAACGTCAGCAGGAACAGCACGAGGCCGGCGGCGATGTACGCGCCCGCCGAGATCTCGTTGTTGAGTTCCGCGTAGTCCGCCGCGATCTTCGAGGCGAAGGTGGCGCCGCCGTCGAAGAGGCTCCAGGTGAACTCGCGGCCCACCGCGCCGGTCAGGATGATCGCGAGCGCGATCGTCTCGCCGAGCGCGCGGCCGAGGCCGAGCATGGAGGCGCCGATGTACCCCGCCTTGCCGAACGGCAGCACCGTGGTGCGGATGACCTCCCAGCGGGTGGCGCCCAGCGCCAGCGCGCCTTCGATGTGCGGGGTCGGGGTCCGCTCGAACACCTCGCGGGACAGCGACGTGATGATCGGCAGGATCATCACGGCGAGCACGATGCCCGCGGTGAAGATCGTGCCGCGCATGTCCGGCGAGACGTTGCCCGCCGCGAAGATCGGGATCCACGAGAAGGTGTCGTTGACCCATTGGGAGAAGGGCTCGATCGTCGGCGCGAAGACCATCAGGCCCCACAGGCCGTAGATGATCGAGGGGACCGCGGCGAGCAGGTCGATCACGTAGGCGAACGGCCGGGCCAGCCGCTTCGGCGCGTAGTGGGTCAGGAAGAGGGCGATACCGAGCGAGATCGGCATCGCGATGATCAGCGCCAGCAGCGACGAGTAGACCGTGACCAGCAGCAGGCCCATGATGCCGAACCGCATGTCGCCCGGATCGGTCTGCCAGACCTGGCTCGTCAGGAAGCTCGCTTCGTCGGCCTGGAGCGCCGGAATGGCCTGCACCAGCAGGAACAGTCCGATCAGGCCGATCAGGCCGACGACGAAGACGCCGGCACCGGTGGTCAGGAACTGGAAGATGCGGTCACCGGGTCGCACCGTCCTGGAATTGGGGCTCGCGAGCGGCACCGAGGACTTCTCGGGCGGTGACGCGGCAGGTTGCTCCGAAATCGGGTCCTCCGTGAAGGTCTCGCGGACGCCAGAACGCCCACCGGGGTCGCCGGTGGGCGTTCTGGGCGAAGATGAATCGCTCATCGACTACTTCTGTCCAGCCTGTCTTTACTGATCAACCTGAAGGTTGGCAAACAGGATCAGGCGATGGCCTTGACAGCGGTCAGGACCTTGTCCTGCAGGCTCTGCGGGATCGGCACGTAACCCTTGTCCCCGAGCGGCTTCTGGCCGTCCGTGGCGGCGACGGTCAGGAAGGCCTTGACGGCCTTGGCGACCTCGGCGTCGGCGTACTTCGAGCAGACGATCTCGTAGGTGGCGAGGATGACCGGGTACGCGCCCGCGACGTTGCTGCCGTAGATCGCGTCGAGGTCGAGGGCGAGGTCGTTCGAGCCCTCCTTCTTGAACTTCGCCGCGTCGAGGGACTTGGCGACGTTCGCCGCGGTCAGCTCGACACCGCCGGAGCCGCTGTCGATCAGGGCGGAGTTGAGGCCGTCCTTCGCGAAGGCGGACTCGACGTAGGTGATGGCGCCGTCGGTGGCCTTGACCGCGCTGGCCACACCGTTGGACTTCTCGGCACCGTTACCGACGCCACCGTTGAACTTCTTGCCGTCGCCCTGGGTCCAGGCGCCCTTCGAGGCGACCTTCAGGTACTTCTGGAAGTTGTCGGTGGTGCCCGACTCGTCGGTGCGGGAGATGACCTGGATCGGCTTGTCCGGCAGGTTGACGCTCTCGTTGCCCTTGACCGCCTTGATGGCCGGGTCGTTCCACTTGGTGATGCCGCCGTTGAAGATCTTGGCGGTGACCTCGGGGGTCAGGGTCAGCTTGTCGACCCCGGAAACCTTGTAGGCGACCGCGACCGGGCCGATGACGAGCGGGAGGTTCCACGCGTCGGAGGCGCAGCGGGCCTTGGCCTTGTCGGCTTCCTCACCGGACTTGAGCGGCGAGTCGGATCCGGCGAAGTCGACCTGGTTGCCGTTGAACTGCTTGACGCCGGCGCCCGAACCGCTGGGGTTGTAGTTCACCTTCTGGCCGGAGCACTTGGCGGCGTAGGCCTGCACGAAGATGTCGATCGCCGTCTTCTGGGCGGACGAGCCCTCGGCCGAAAGCGGGTTCTTGCCGCCGCAATCGACGTCGGCCGTGCCGCTGGGCGCGGCGGCGGCACCGGTGCTGCCGGGCTTGGTCGCCGCCGGGTCGGATCCACAGGCGCCGAGCACGAGGGCGGCGGTGGCCACGATGCCGATCGCGCCCGCGGGCCGCATGATCTTCACTGCATTTCCTCCACTGGGAGACTTTCGCCGGATCGGTGGAACGGGAGCGTTCCTTCCGGACCCGGACACTAAGCACCGACAGTGGACAGGCGGCCGTCAGAGGGTGAACGACAAGTGAACAAGGCGGCCGATGTGAGCAGCGCGACTACTCCGAAAGTGGTCCGTGTCCCGGCCGTGACCTGCGCGTCTGCTCTCCGTGACCGGTCAAGTGCCGCACGTGTGAACACGGTTACCGAGCGTATTGAACGTCTACCTCGTATCGAGTGAAGCCGAGCTTCGAATAAACGGCGAGTGCGGGGGCGTTGTCGCCTTCGACGTACAAGATCACTTGGCCGAGTCCGCGATCGCGGAGATACCGCAGCCCGGCGAGCGTGAGCGCCTTGCCGAGGCCGCCGCCCTGCGCGTCCGGATCGATGCCGACGACGTAGACCTCGCCTGCGGGCTCGCCGCCGAACCGGCCGGGAACGGCCCCGTGGACCTTCGTCCAGTGGAAGCCGACGACCTCACCGTTCTCCTCGGCGAGGAAGAAGCCTTCGGGGTCGAACCAGGCCTCGGTCTCGGTCGCGCGGACGTCGTCGGCGGTCAGTGCGCCTTGTTCGGGATGCCAGTCGAAGGCACGCGCGTTGACGCGGACCATCGCTTCCTCGTCCTGGCCGGGTACGAAGGTGCGCAGTGTGACGCCTTCGCGCGTCACGGGTTCCGGCCAATCGGCTGCTTCGACGTCCGCGTGCAGGATCAGCAGTTCCCGCGCGCGCTCGAAGCCTTCGGTACCGGCGAGGTGGACCGCGGCGGGGTGATCGCCGTGCGCCCAGACGCGCAGCGGCTTCCCCTCGACGTGGTCGACGAGCGCCTTGGTGAGCGCCCTGCCGTGCCCGGAGCGGCGGTGCCCGGGATGAACGAAAAGCTCGGCGACCTGGTTTCCGTGCGAATCGCCTTCGGTGTCCAGGTGCGCGTACGCGACCAACTCGCCGTCGACATGTCCCAAAAGATGCTGTCCACCGGCGAAACCGGTGTCCTCGGGGCGGCCGTCGGCCTCACGTACGGCAAGCAGGAAACGGCGGATCTCTTCCGTTTCCGGTTCACCGGTCCACAGCAGTTCGAGCATGAAACCGACACTACCGGGGAACCCGTGGGGCGCCCGGGCGTCTTGTCAGTGTCTGTCGCAGGCAGGAGAGGGGACTCAGTGCGAGGAAAGCTCGCTCGGCTCGTAGACGCTCGCGTCCGGGGCGATGGCCTGCTTGGCCACGGCAGCAGTGCCTTTGGCGGGCCGCTCGAACTTGTAACCGACGTTGCGCACGGTCCCGATCATCTGCTCGTGCTCGGGCCCGAGCTTCGCGCGCAGGCGCCGGACGTGGACGTCGACCGTGCGCGTGCCGCCGAAGAAGTCGTAGCCCCAGACCTCCTGCAGCAGCTGGGCGCGGGTGAACACCCGGCCGGCGTGCTGCGCGAGGTACTTGAGAAGTTCGAACTCCTTGTAGGTGAGTTCGAGGGTGCGCTTGCGCAGTTTCGCGGTGTACGTCGCCTCGTCGATGACCAGTTCGCCGACCCGGAGCTCGGCGTCGACCTGCGCGGAAGCGCCGTCGCGGGTGGTGACCAGCCGCAGCCGCGCGTCGACCTCGGCGGGACCCGCGGTCGGGAGGAGGATGTCGTCGGTGCGCCATTCCGCGCTGACCGCGACCAAGCCGCCTTCGCCGACGACGGCGATGACCGGCGTGGAGGTCTCGTCCTCACCGGCGCCCTTGAGCAGGCGGCAGAGGCTCTTCGCGGAGGCGAGATCGCTGCGGGCGTCGAGGACGATGACGTCGCGGTGGCCCGCGTCGAGCAGTGCGGTCACTTCCGGAGCACGGACGCGTACGGTGTGGGGCAGCAGATCCAGGGCGGGGAGCACCGTGGTGGCATCTGCTTCCGGGGTCAGTACCAGAAGGTCCAGGCTCATCGCCGCACCGCCTTCAATCGTGGTCGCCTCGAACGTGGCTACAGCCGGTGCTTAGTGAGAATAGCGGGTGAACAGCCGAGGACCTACCCCGTGCTGGATCGATCACACCTGGCCAAAGAGGTTTACGAAGGAGATTCGACGCAATGGTGAGCAGGCCCGTGGCGCATGACGACCGACCGTCCCCCGGCCGGTCCGCCAAGCGAGGAAAGCGCCGTGGCCGGGGCTGGCTCATCGCCCTCGCGGTGCTGGTGGTGCTGCTGGTCGGGGCCGATTTCGGGGCGGCGGCGTTCGCCGAGCACACGATCTCCCAGAAGACCCGCGAACAGCTGGCTCTACCCAACGATCCGGCCGTCACGGTGCACGGTTTCCCGTTCCTGACCCAGGCCCTTTCCGGTGACTACAGTCACATCACCATCAACGCCCAGGGCGTCGCCGTCCCGCCGAAGCTGCGGGACGTGGACTTCATCGCCGACATGAGTGACGTCACGGCGCCGCTGTCGGATCTGACGTCCGGCAACACGAAGTCGATCGTCATCGGCACGCTCAAGGGCGAAGTGACCGTCAAGGCTTCCGACATCGCGAAGCAGGCCCCGCTCGACAAGATCGAGAACCTCAAGATCGAGCCGGTCACCGAGGACTACGTCCGCAACGGCGAGAACGGCCAGAGCGAGACGACGCCGCCGACCACCAACGCGCAGGGCGAACCGATCGACAGTTCCAGCGCGGGCATCCGGCTGTCGGGCAACGTGCAGATCGCCGGACAGAAGGTGGAGATCTTCTGCTTCGCGATGATCGAACTCAAGGGCCAGAAGATCAGCATCGAGCCGAAGCGGTTGCAGTTCGGGAATGACAAGGAGACCACCGTCGTTCCCCAAGCGGTACAGGACGCGCTGCTGCCGAACTTCAACGCGACCATCGACACCGGCGCGATGCCGTTCTCGGTGACCCCGACGTCGGTACGCGTGAACAGCGGCTCGGTGACCATCAAGGGTGAAGGCAAGAACGTCGCCTTCAGCGGAGCGAAGCCACAGGGGTGACTTGCGGATGACCGGGGTGTGGGTGCTGCTGGGCGTACTGGTGCTCGGCGGCGTGGCGGGCGCGCTGCTCCAGGCGCGCAACGGCCGCATCCGCGCGGCGAAGACAGGCGCGCCCGCACTGCCCGGCCGCGTCTCGGACGCCCTCGCGCCCGAAGGCGTCACCCTGGTCCAGATCTCGACGACGTTCTGCGCGCCGTGCCGCCACACCCGCGTGATCCTGTCGGCGCTCGCGGACAAGACCGACGGCCTCACGCACGTCGATCTGGACGTCACCGAGACCCCCGAAGTCGCTCAAGCACTTTCGATATTGCGGACTCCGACGACGCTGGCGTTGACGCCGGACGGCCGGGAGGTTTTCCGCGTCGGCGGCGTTCCCCGAGGTCAGGAGCTTCTCGAAGCCCTGAAACCCCATCTGGCGAACGTCTGATCCCGAATTTTGGGATGCGTCCCAAGGTGTGAACACGGTTCCCAACCTGAGGGAGCTCTGCGTACCCTCGTGCCCGTGAACAGGCTGCCCCGAACCTTGCTGACCCAGCGCCGCGCAGTGGATCTGTGCCGCGTTCGCAGCAGCCTGTGTCCGGCTGAGCCCGGCGTTCGCTGAACGCGTCTTCAAAGCCGCTGCGCGTGCCCTTCCGGCACGCACCTTCCCTCTCGTTCGCAGGAGGAACCATGTCCGCAGGACCGGCCGTCGACCCCCGTGGTCCGCGTTTCGCCGCCATCCTGACGACGATCGTGCTCGCGGTCGTGCTCATCACCCAGTGGTGGCCACTGCTCGCGGCGCAGGCGGTGGTGTTCGCGATCGGGGCCTTCATCGGGCTCAAGCCGGCGCCGTACTCCCTCCTCTACCGCTACCTGGTCGCGCCGCGGCTCGGCCCGACCACCGAACGCGAGGACGCCGCCCCGCTGCGGTTCGCGCAGGCCGTCGGGTTCGTGTTCGCCGTCGTCGGCACCGTCGGCTTCGCCACCGGGTCGACCGCGCTCGGGTTCGTCGCGACGGCGTTCGCGCTGCTCGCGGCCTTCCTCAACGCGGCGTTCGACTTCTGTCTCGGTTGCGAGATGTACCTGCTCATCAAACGTTTCAGCCCCAGCCCTCGCGCGTCCTAACCCAGAAAGAGAGTCAGCTCCATGAGCCGTGAAGACGTCCTGGTCACCACCCAGTGGGCCGAGGAGAACCTGGACACCCCGGGTGTCGTGTTCATCGAGGTCGACGAGGACACGACCGCGTACGACAACGGACACATCCGCGGTGCGGTGAAGTTCGACTGGCGCAAGGACCTGCAGGACGGGGTCCGCCGCGACTTCGTCGACAAGGAGGGCTTCGAGAAGCTGCTGTCCGAGAAGGGCATCTCGAACGACGACCGCGTGATCCTCTACGGCGGCAACAACAACTGGTTCGCCGCGTACGCATACTGGTACTTCAAGCTCTACGGCCACGAGAACGTGCAGCTGCTCGACGGCGGCCGCAAGAAGTGGGAGCTCGACGGCCGCGAGCTGAACTCCGAGGACGTCAAGCGCGAGCCTGCCGAGTACAAGGCCAAGGAGCAGGACCTTTCGATCCGCGCGTTCCGCGACGAGGTCGTCCAGGCCATCGGCTCCAGCAACTTCGTCGACGTGCGTTCGCCCGACGAGTTCTCCGGCAAGCTGCTCGCCCCGGCGCACCTGCCGCAGGAGCAGTCGCAGGTCCCCGGCCACATCCCGGGCGCGCTGAACGTCCCGTGGGCGAAGGTCGCCAACGAGGACGGCACCTTCAAGACCGAGGAAGAGATCAAGGAGCTGTACTCCGACGAGGGCCTCGACGAGTCGAAGTCCACGATCGCGTACTGCCGGATCGGCGAGCGTTCGTCCATCGCGTGGTTCGCGCTGCACGAGCTCCTCGGCTACGACGCCGTGAAGAACTACGACGGTTCATGGACGGAATACGGCTCGCTCGTCGGCGTGCCGGTCGAGTTGGGAGCTAAGTGATGGCCAGCAACGACACTGACAGCTGCGGCGCACCGGTCCAGGAGGCCACGCCCGCCGATTACGACACCCGCGGCCAGGTCGTGCTGGCAGGCAAGGTGACCGGTTCGGAGGGCCCCGTCGGCGGCGCCTTCGTGCGGTTGCTGGACGGCGGCGGCGACTTCACCGGCGAGGTGGTCTCGTCGGCCGACGGCGACTTCCGCTTCTACGCGGCCCCCGGCGACTGGACTGTGCGCGCGCTGCACCGCTCCGGCAACGGCGAGGCCTCGGTGACCGCCCAGGGCCCCGGCGTCCACCAGCTGGCGATCGCTGTGTCTTAGGTCGCGCGCTGACGGAAACGCGCCGAAGGGGCGTCGTTCCGCATCCACCTCACGGTGAGTGCGGAAGGCGCCCCTTCATCGCGTTTCCGTGGGCCTTCGGCCCCAAAGAGGCGCGCGACGTGAAGTCTCCGTCGGGCGCGGAGCGCCCTTTGGGAGACCGTGTGGCCACTACCACCACCCCTTCGCGGCGCCGCGCGTCAGGCCAGGGACTATTCTCCGTGGCGTGGAGATCCTGTTTACGACCTTGCTGGTGCTCGCCGGCGTCGCGATCACCTGGTTCGCCGTGTACGTCGTCTACCGGCTTTACGCGGACCAGCGCTGACCGATGACGGCTAATGGCGACGAGGCCATCCAGGCCGCGGAGAAGCGCGCGGAAAACACGCGCGACCGGAACCTTCCGCAGTTCGACGACATGCCCATCCCGGGCGACACGGCGAACCTGCGCGAAGGAGCGAACCTCAACGACGCCTGCCTGGCGCTGCTGCCGCTCGTCGGCGTCTGGCGCGGCGAGGGCGAGGTCGACTACCCGACCATCGAAGGCCCGTACCGGTTCGGCATGCAGCTGACCATCGCGCACGACGGCCGCCCGTTCCTCATCCACGAGGCGCGTGCCTGGCTGCTCGACGAGGACGGCAAGGTCATCCGTCCGGCCGCGCGGGAATCCGGGTTCTGGCGTCCGCAGGCGGACGACACGATCGAACTGCTGCTGACCCACAACACCGGCATCGTGGAACTCTTCTACGGCAAGCCGCGTGGCAAGGCCTCGGTTCCCGCCTGGGAGCTGGGCACCGACGCGGTCGTCCGCTCGTCGAGCGCCAAGGACGTCACGGCATCGCAGCGGCTCTACGGCATCGTCAACGGCGAACTCGGCTATGTCGAGGAGCGCGCCATGATGGGCCAGGAACTCCAGCCGCACACGTCGGCGCTGCTGCGTCGCGTGGTGGGCTGACCCTCTTTCCATGCGGTGGCGTGCCTACGGCGAGCACGCCGCCCTGCTCGACTGCGATTCCCTGGCACAGACGATCGCGGCACACGCCGCGATTTCGTCCGCGCGCCCGCCGGGGATCGCCGAACTCGTCCCCGGCGCCCGCAGCCTGCTCGTGGTGGAAACGCCTGGCTCCGGCGCTCTCGCGGCCGCCCGTGACCTGCTGGCGGACGCCGATCTCGAACATCCGCCCGAAGGCGAACCCGGGGAGATCACTCTCGACGTCGCCTACGACGGCGAGGATCTCGAACTCGTCGCGCGGGACGCCGGAGTGTCCACTGAGGACGTCGTCCGGCTGCACACCGGCGCCGTCTACACCGTGGCCTTCACCGGCTTCGCGCCGGGATTCGGTTACCTGACAGGACTTCCCGAGCCGCTGCGCCAGCCACGGCTGTCGACTCCGCGCACTCGCGTGCCGCCGGGTTCGGTCGGGATCGCGGGCGAGTTCACCGGCGTCTACCCGCGCGTCTCGCCCGGTGGCTGGCGGCTGATCGGCCACACCCGGACCGTCCTGTTCGATCCGCGCGCCGACCCGCCCGCGCTGCTGTCGCCCGGCGACCGGGTGCGGTTCCGGAGTGCGGGATGAGGGCGCTCGAAGTGGTCGAGACCGGCCCGCTCGCGCTGATCCAGGACCTCGGCAGGCCCGGTTACGCGCATCTCGGTGTCCCGCCGTCCGGCGCGTTGGACGTCCCGGCGCTGAAACTGGCCAACCGGCTCGTCGGCAACGCCGAGGACGCCGCGGGCGTCGAGTGCCTGTTCGGCGGACTGCGACTGCGCGCGTCGGCGTCCTGCACCGTCGCGGTGACCGGCCCGGCCGTCGGCGTCGAGGTCGACGGACGCGACGTCGGTTCCCACGCGCCGGTGTGGCTGGCCGCGGGCCAGGTCGTGTCGATCGGCGCACCCGCCACCGGTTTGCGGTGCTACCTGGCGGTTTCCGGCGGCATCACGGTCGCCGCGGAACTCGGCAGCCGCTCGCGGGACGTCCTTTCGGAGATCGGGCCCGCGCCGCTGAAGGCGGGCGACGTCCTCCCTCTCGGCGTGCCGTCCGTGTCCGGAGGCGCCGACGTCGTCTCGCCCGCGATGGCTCCGGCGGAGATCGTCGTACTGGTCGCCCCGGGGCCGCGGGCGCATTGGTTCGAAACCCTGGCGGCCGGGCTCGCGAAGACCTGGACGGTGACGGCGGAATCCAACCGCGTCGGGCTCCGGCTCGACGGGCCGGCCTTGGCTCGCGGGGACGAATACGCGGAGCGGGAACTGCCGAGCGAAGGCCTGTTGACCGGCGCCGTCCAGGTGCCGCCGAACGGGTTGCCGGTGGTGTTCTTGGCGGATCATCCAACTACCGGTGGTTACCCGGTGGCGGCCGTGGTGAGACAGGCGTCACTCCCGGCACTCGCGCAGGCCCGACCCGGAACCCTTCTCCGCTTTCACTCGTCCACGAAGGTGTGGAACAGGTAACGGTCGACGGTGGCACAGGTGTCATCGACACAACTTCGGTCCCCACCCAGCCCGAACTCCCGCAGTCGCTGCGGATCGCGCTGGCCACCGGTCAGATGCGGCGTCCGCTCGGCGACACGCTCCGCCCGCTTCTCGATCTCTTCGCCGACGGCGAATACCAGGTCACCGGACCCGAACGACTCGCCGAGGACCGCTACCTGACCCCGAGCGCCGACTGGCCGCCCGCCGACGTGTCCCGGGTCGGCTACTACCGGACGGCGATCAAGAGCGGGCACCGGCCGGTCGCGGTCGTACTGGAGACCACCGGCGCGGCGGTGATCCTCGACGGGCACCACAAGATCGCGGCCTACCGCGAAGAAGCGATCCTGCCGCACCTGCTGATCATCAGCCCGCTGGGTTGACGGACACCCCACGGTTCCGCGATCCCCAGACCCGGATCGGCGATCTCGCGGACGAGCCGATCCTGGTCGCCTGCCCGCGCTGCTCGCGCTGTGCCTCGGTCACACCCGAACGGCTGACCTGCGCCGGCTGCGCCCTGGTGCGCTTTCCCCCCGACCCCGACTATCGCGCCTGGAACCGGCCGATCGACCCGTTCTTCCGCGAACCGCTGTGGCTGCGAGCCGACTGCTGTGGCGGGCACACCCTCTGGGCGTTCCACGTCAGCCACCTGGACCTGATCGAACGGTTCGTCGCGGCGACGCTGAGGGAACGCGGACTCGGGGATCGTCCCGGCCTGACCTTGGTCGCGCGACTGCCCGCGTGGATGACGGCGGCGAAGCACCGGGACGAAGTCCTCCGGACCATCGCCAAGCTGCGGACGACGCTCAGCTGATCGCGTACTCGCTCTCGTACGCGGCGGCCAGTTCGGCGTGGATCGCGCTGGAGTCGGTGAGCGCGACGCCGTCGAGCGTGTGCACCCTGGTCAGCTTGCGGACCGACGAGGCGAGGAACAGCCCCTCGCCCTCGATGAGGTCCGAGACCTTGAGCGGCTCGACCTTGACCGACCAGCCCGCCCGCTCGGCACCCCGGAACAGCGCCGCCTGCGTCGTGCCGGGCAGGATGCCGATGGTCGCCGGCGGTGTGTAGATCGTCCTCTCCTTCGCGAGGACGACCGTCGAAGTCGGTCCTTCGAAGACCGAACCGTCGGCGGCGGTGAAAATCACATCGCTCGCGCCGCGGCGGCCCGCCTCCCGCAGCGCGGCCATGTTGACGCCGTACGAAATCGACTTCGCGCCCAGCAGCAGCCACGGCGCGCGCTCGGCGAGATCGGGCTCGATACCGCGCTCGAGGGTGATCGCCGCGACGCCTTCGACACGGGCCCGCTGGACCTTCTCGTCGATCTCGACACCGAGCGCGAACCCGAACGGCTTCGCTTCCGGATCGCCGTCGATTCCCCTGGTGTACACCAGTTTCAGCGCGATTTCGGCCGGGCCGGACCAGTTGTCGATGACGGTCTGCGCGGCGCGTTCCCAGTCCGCGAGGTCCGGCTCCGGCAGGTCGAGCATGGCCGCGGACCGGGCCAGCCGCTCGAGGTGCGGGCGGAGCTCACGAGGGCGACCGTCGACGACGAGGATCGTCTCGAACACGCCGTCACCGCGAAGCAGCCCGAGGTCGTCTACCCGCAGGTGAGCGGCTTCGGGGTCGGCCAGGGTCCCGTCGAGAAAGGCAAGCACGCGCATGGGGACACGGTACTCACTAGCATGGGTTTCATGCCCTACCGCTCCCCCCTGCTCGACCTTCCCGGACCGATCGCGGCTCCCGACGGGCATCCCGAAGAGGGTGTCCCGTGGCATTGGGGAGACCCTTTCGCCGAGCAGCGGACGGCCGCGCGCGGCGCGGTCGTGATCGACCGTTCGCATCGCGAGATCCTGGCCGTGACCGGGGAAGAACGGTTGTCCTGGCTGCATTTGGTGATCTCGCAGCACGTCACCGGGCTCGCCGAAGGCACCGGCACCGAGGCGCTCGTCCTGGACAGCCTCGGCCGCGTCGACACCCACATGGTCGTCGCGCACGCGGACGGCACGGTGTGGCTGGACAGCGACCGGGGCGCGGTGGCCACCAGCGCGCTGCCGTCCGGCGGCAAGCAGACCCTGCGTGACTACCTCGAAGCGATGAAGTTCTGGTCCAAAGTGGACATCCGCGATGTCTCCGACGAACTGGCGTTGCTGACCGTCCTCGGACCCGAGGCGGACCGTGTGCTGGCCGCCGTGGATGTTTCCTTGGGCTCGGACCCGTACTCGGTCGTGCCGATCCCCGGCGGTTTCGCGCGACGGATGCCGTGGCCCGGACGGCACAGCGTCGACCTCGCCGTGCCCCGCGCCGAACTCGCCGACTGGTGGCGCCGCCTGACCGACGCGGGCGCGCGCCCCGCGGGCAGCTGGGCGTTCGACGCGCTGCGGGTCGAATCGCTGCGGCCGCGGCTGGGCCTCGACACCGACGACCGCACGATCCCGCACGAGGTGAACTGGGTCGACTCCGCCGCGCACGTGGCGAAGGGCTGCTACCGCGGACAGGAGACCGTCGCGAAGGTCCACAACGTCGGGCGGCCGCCGCGGTACATGGCGCTGCTGCACCTGGACGGTTCCCCGGAGATCACGCCGGAAACCGGCGACCCGGTGCTGCTGGGCGAGCGGACGGTCGGCCGCGTCGGCAGCGTGGTGCAGCACCACGAACTGGGCCCGATCGCGCTGGCGCTGGTCAAACGCTCGACTCAGCCGGGCGCGGAACTGCTGGTCGGCGCCGAGGACCGCGTCGTACAGGCGGCCATCGACCCGGACTCCGTGCCGGGCGAAGCTCCGGCTCCCGGACGGGAAGCGGCTCAGCGACTGCGGGGTTGAGCGGTCTTCTGCGGGCTTGCCGCTCGCGCGGGCTTGCGTTGCTTGCGCGGGCTTGCGTTGCTTGCGCGGGCTTGCGTTGCTTGCGCGGGCTTGCCGGTTGCGTCCCCGTTCCCGGCGTGGTCCGTGAAGGCCTCCTTGAGGGACTCTGGGTCCCTCAAGGAGGCCTTCACGGACCTGCGGCACGTCACTTTCGCCTCACCGGTCACAGCGGCCTCACTCGTCACATCGACCGCGCGTGATGGCCCCCTGCCCTCGGCTGAGCGCTGGAAACTCGCCCTTCGCTCGCGCCCAAGTACATGAAGGCCCCCTTCCTTGCGCTAGGCGCAATAAAGGGGGCCTTCATGTACTACCCACCGCACCCCGTCCACCACAGCCATCCACAAGTTGTCCACAACCCCATCCACCTGTGGACAACCTCGCCGACCAGCACTTTCCCGCCCCCACCCCCGGTAGACTGGACCAGGGGCCGCCCCCGGGACGGGTGGGGGGCGCGCTCTGGAAGAAACCGAAAGAGCAGCGCGGCGGCAGAGGGTGTCGTGAGGGACAGAGATCCTTGTGGTATCGCTCCCTGCGGAACATTTCCGCAGGAGCGCGATAAGCTACGCGGGTGATCGAAGTCCGGCCCGGTGGTCGCCGTCGTATCGACCGCGTGCTCGGCCCTGGGTATCTCAGCGACCTCGGCGAGCTGACCCTTTCCGTGCTGCGCGAGCGCCGTGACGAGGCGGCGCAGGAGGAGACCGACCTGTCGTACCTGCGGCGTCTGCTGCACGCGCGGATCGACATCGTGCGGGCCGAGCAGAAGCGCCGGATTTCGGGCGGTGACGAGAGCAGCGTCGTCGAGCGGCTGGCCGCGATCCTGGCGGACAACGCGATCGGCCCGGCCACGGGTTCGGGCAGGCATCAGCGGCTGGAGCCGTCTCGTGCCGGCGAGCATCGGCGGTTCGCCGAGGCGCTCATCGGTGACACGGATCTTTCCGATGTCAGCACGTTGTCGGACGAGAAGCTGGTCAACGCGCTCAACCGGTACGCCGACGAAGAGGTCTCGGTCTCTTCGTACCGCCGCGAGGTGCAGGGCGTGATGGACACGATCAACGCCGAGATCGCGACCCGTTACCGCAAGGGCACGGCATCGGTCGACGACCTGCTCGACACCGAACGCGGCGGGTCCGAGTGACGAATCCTGTCCTGGTCGAGGTCGTCCGGTCCGGTTTCGTGGAGAGCACGCACCGCGGCGCGGTCGTGATCACCGCCCCGGACGGGTCAGTGCGGTTCGCCGCGGGCGACATCGAGCGGCCGGTGTACCCGCGCTCGTCCAACAAACCCCTGCAAGCCGTCGGGATGCTCCGCGCCGGTCTCACGATCGGCGACGAAGAACTCGCGCTGGGCTGCGGATCGCACAACGGCGAGCCCGGCCACGTCGAGGGCGCCTTGTCGATGCTTTCCCTCGCGGGGCTGACCGAGGACGCGCTGGCCTGCCCGCCCGCCTTCCCGCTGCACGAGCCGAGCATGCTGGCCGTGGCCTCGGCAGGGAAACGCCGCGCCGCCATGAACTGCTCCGGCAAGCACGCCGCGATGCTCATGACCTGCGCGCAGCTCGGCTGGCCGACCAAGGATTACGCGGCCGCGACCCATCCGCTGCAAAAGGTCGTCCAGGCCACGGTGGCCGACCTCACCAGCGAGACGATCGAAACGGTCGGCGTCGACGGCTGCGGTGCCCCGCTGTTCGCGTTCTCCCTCACTGGCCTCGCCCGGTCCTTCGGCAGGCTGGTCACCGCGATGGGCGGGCCGGACCGCCGCGTCGCCGACGCCGTCCGCGCGCATCCGTGGCACGTCGCGGGCACCGGCCGCGAGGACACCGTGCTGATGCGGAACGTCGAGGGCCTGCTTTCCAAGGGCGGCGCCGAGGGAGTGCACGCGTTCGCCCTCCCGGACGGCACTGCGCTGGCGCTGAAGATCGACGACGGTGCCGCCCGCGCCCGGATCCCGTTGCTGCTCGCGACCCTGCGTCACCTCGGAATCGACCCGGGTGACGAGGCCGGGGGCCTCGCGCGCAACGCGGTCCTGGGTGGCGGGAAACCGGTCGGCGAGCTGAGGGTCGTCACCGGCCTCTTCGGCTAGTTCGCGCGTTCTCGCGCGGCCAGGTCACCCCAGAAGTCCCGCAGGTCGGCGAACAGTTCCGCCAGCTCGTCGACGTTGCCGGTGCGAAGCGCGTCGAGGATGTCGTGAACTTCTTCGGCGGTCGTGTCGGCCTGCAGGATCGCGTCGCCGAAGAGCTGCACGAGACCGCCGTAGTCGAGTTCGACCGCGGAACCGGGGTGGAAGCTGTCGAGCCAGCGTCGCGTTTCGAGCAGCACCCGTCCGGGCCCTGAGTCACCGAAGGTCGCTTCGAGCAGGTCTCCGACCTCGCGAGCACGGTGCCGCGCGTCGGCCATGGACACCCGCCACGACACTTCGCGCTCGGGGTCGTCGCGGCCCTTGCCCAGTTTGACCCGGCGCATGCCGGGATCGAACAGCACGAACCACGGAAGCGGGACGGTCCACGTCGTCGAGAGCGTGTGCGAAGCCGAAGCGGACAAGTCGCCGATGGCGGACTTCGCCCGCGAGCGGATCGTGTCGAGCGACGCTCCACCCGCGTCGAGCACCGCGTTCTTCAGCGCCGGATGCGCGTCGCCGAGGAAGGTCACCAACGCCGCGGCCGAGCGGGCGCGGATCTCCATCGGGCAGATCAGCGGGCCTGGACCCACGTCGCCGTGCTCACCCTCGGGCACGTCTTCGGAGTCCATGACGAGGACATCGGTGATGAGACTGGGCGCGGGCCTGCCGTCCGCGAGTTCGGCGGGCAACAACCGTCCGACGTGCTGTGACTTGAGCCACAGTGCCTGCTCGCGCTCGCCCGCGGCCGAACGATCGAGCCGGGCCGCTTCGACGGCCTCGAGCAGGCGTTCGTCCAGTGGATCCCCCAACGCGAGCAGGGGCTCATAGACGCGGAGGTAAGCCGCGAACGGACGGGGCACACGAGCATCGTGGCACGCCGACCTGCGACTATCGCCACCGACCGGCCGGTAACCGGCGTCCGGTGAACACTGTCGCCACCGGCACACCGTGCCACGTCGCATCCAACCCCCCGGACACGGTACGGTGTCAGCAGGAAATAATTGTCGAGACGATGCGGGGCCGCCGATTCCCCCGGCCGCCCCGCCCCTGTGCGAGGGGGTCGAGCCATGGGGCGCGGCCGGGCTAAGGCCAAGCAGACGAAGGTGGCGCGCGAGCTCAAGTACAGCTCGCACGAAACCGACTTCGATGCTTTGCAGCGCGAGCTGTCCAGTAGTTCCTCGGAAGACAGGCACGAGGACGACAAGCGGTTTGACGACGACCCGTACGACGGGTACGACGACTACCGCCGCTGAGCAACGCGTGACACGCGAGGGTGGATCCGGGTTTTCCCGGGTAACCACCCTCGCGTGTCGCGTGCTGCCCAAAAACGAGGAGGTGCCATGTCCGACGTAGAACGAGTAGGTGTCATCGGAGCCGGGCTCATGGGCTCCGGCATCGCCGAGGTGCACGCACGGGCCGGTCTGGACGTGATCGTCACCGAGGTGAACCAGCCGGCGCTGGACTCCGGGCGAGCGCGGATCGAGAAGTCGCTGCAACGCGGCGTCAAGAACGGGAAGCTCTCGCAGGAAGACGCCGACGCGGCGCTCGGACGACTCCGCTTCACCACCGAGATCGGCGAGTTCGCCGACCGCGACCTCGTCATCGAGGCCATCCTGGAACAGGAGCAGGCCAAGGTCGAGGTGTTCCGGTCGCTGGACAAGATCGTCGAGCGCGAGGACGCGGTGTTCGCGTCCAACACCTCGTCGATCCCGATCATGAAGCTCGGGATGGCCACCGGCCGCCCGCAGCAGGTGGTCGGCATCCACTTCTTCAACCCGGTCCCGGTGCTGCCGCTCGTCGAGCTGGTGCCCTCGCTGCTGACCAGCGACGACACCGCCCGCCGCGCGGAGGAGCACGCGACCACGGCGTTGAGCAAGACGGTGATCCGGTCGCAGGACCGCGCCGGATTCATCGTGAACTCGCTGCTCGTGCCGTATCTGCTGTCGGCGATCCGGATGATCGAGTCGGGCTTCGCGTCGGCGGAGGACATCGACCGCGGTATGGAGCTGGGCACCGCGCACCCGATGGGCCCGCTGCGGCTTTCGGATCTGATCGGCCTGGACACCATCAAGGCCATCGCGGACTCGATGTACGCCGAGTTCAAGGAGCCGCTGTACTCGTCGCCGCCGCTGCTGCTGCGCATGGTCGACGCCGGCCTGCTCGGCAAGAAGACCGGCCGCGGCTTCTACAGCTACTCCTGACCTCCTTCGCCCTCCCCGCAATTAGTCACCTACTTGCGTTCTCGTACGCCCGAGCGCCGCAAGTAGGTGACTGATTGCGGGGCCCTAGACTCGGGGTCGTGGGACAGGGACAGCTGCGCGTGGGTCTGGTCGGTGCCGGTCCGTGGGCGAAGACGGTGCACGCGCCAGGCCTCGCCGATCACCCCGGCGTGACGTTGCGCGCGGCCTGGGCCAGGCGTCCCGAAGCCGCGAAGGAGCTGGCCGAAGCACACGGCGCGCAGGCTGTCGACAGTTTCGAGGAGCTGCTCGACCAGGTGGACGCGGTCGCGTTCGCGGTGCCGCCCGCCGTGCAGGCGGAACTTGCGGTCAAAGCGGCCGAGGCAGGCAAACACCTGATCCTGGAGAAGCCGATCGCCGCGGATCTCGACGGCGCGCGGCGGCTCGCGGACGCGGTGGAGGCCGCCGGTGTGGCCGCCCTCGTGGTCTTGATCCTGCGTTTCTCACCGATGACCCGCGAGTGGCTCGACGGCATCAAGGAAGCAGGCGGCTGGCGGGGCGGTGGCGCGCGATGGCTTTCGGGTGCGCTGCTCGGCGGCCAGTACCAGTCGTCCGCGTGGCGGCACGACTCCGGCGCGCTCGCCGACATCGGTCCGCACGCCCTCGATCTGCTGGACGCGGCGCTCGGTGAGATCACCGACGTGCTCGCCGCGCATCGGACCGATGACGATCTGTGGCAATTGCTGTTAGCCCACGAGGGTGGCGCGACCAGTACGGCGACCCTGTCGCTGCGGCTGCCGATCCAGCCGACGGTCGTCGAAGTGGCCGTTTACGGCGAGCACGGTTACCGCACTTTGGGCCGCAAGCCGGGTGCGGCCGTCGAGTCGTACACCGCGCTCCTGGACGATTTCGCCGCCATGGCCGCGAGCGGGACGACGTCGCACCCGTGTGACGTGCGCCGTGGTCTGCATCTGCAGAAACTGCTCGAACACGCGCGGCGGCTCGCCGGACACGGCAAGTAGTACACAGGTCACTCACAAGGCTTTTCCTTGTGCGATAACGCCTTCTTCCGGTTATTTCCAGATCATCCACAGGTTGTCCACAGGCCTCCTTTGTGGACGGTCCAGCGCGAGAAAAGATCACCTCTTAGTGCGGTTACTCCGCCATGCCGAGTTGATCTTGTGATGCGAAGGTGATCTTGGGCGCTCCGGAAAGGAAGGCCATGGGAGAGCTGCTCCGTGCTTTCGGCGCGATGATCCCGTTGACGATCACCGCGATCCCGTACGCGTTACTCGGCTGGCCGCTGCTCGCGGCGCACCGACGACGACGAAGACAAACAGACCGCTTCTGCGCGTCGGCGACGGCCGCCGTCGACATGACACTCGCGCTGGGCTGTTTCCTGGTGTTGTGCCTGGTCACGATGCCGGTGACCGGCGCACAGGGCAGCAGGCTCAGCCTCGAACCCGGCACCGACCTGCGTCTCGTCCTGAGCGACAGTGCCAACCTCTGGCAGGCGCTGGGCAACGTCCTCATGCTGAGCCCGCTCGGCGCGCTGCTTCCGGTGCGCTCCCGCCGCTTGCGTTCACTGTTCCGGATCGCGCTGGGCGCGCTGGCCGTCTCGGTGCTGGTGGAGGGCACGCAGTATCTGATCCAGGCCGGCCGGGTGACCTCCATCGACGACATCCTGCTGAACACGCTGGGTGCGGTGGCCGGTGCCGCGGTGAGCAGACGTCTGTGGCACCGCCTGGACGTCCGGCCGCCGGTGAAGATCCCGGTGCAGGTGCGGCGGGTCTGCGACGCCCCCGTCCGGTTGCGAGTCCCGAGATCGGTGTGGGACGAGCGGTATTCGAGCATCGCGCATCCGCAGCGGAGATAAAGGGTTTGACCGTCGTGCGAGAGTGATCGCGAAAGCCCTACGCACTGAGAAAGAGGGATGCCTCATGCCTGACGCCTTCGGTGGCGTCGGCACGAGCTAGCCGGCGCACACGCCAGCTCCACCACGCACGCGGGCCCTCCCGTGCGTCCCTTTCTTCTGCCCGAAAGGCTTTCCACCAGTGCTTTCCGAGACGATTCGTGCTTTGCAGTCCTACATTCGCCTCACCGCGGCGAAGTTCCGGGAGACCGAGCGGATCGGGCCGTTCCTGGCGACCTTCACGACCGGGAACGACCACATGTTCCTCAACTACGCGATCCCTGACGACGGCGCCGTCCCCACCGAGGACGACGTCGCCGCGCTCACCGAGGCGTTCCGTAAGCGCGGGCTCGTGCCGCGTCTGGAGTTCCTCACCGAAGCGGTTCCGGCCGCGGAGGCCGTGCTCGTCGAGTGCGGTTACACACTGGAGCGGCGGGTCCCGCTGATGATCTGCACTCCGGGGCAGGTCGCCGAACAGCCGGTTCCCACCGGGATCACGCTCGTCACCCCGAAGACACCGGCCGAACTCCGGCAGATGGTCCGGGCACAGAACGTGGCGTTCGGCGAGCCCGACCCCGGCGAGCACGTCGAGCCGTCGCCGGATCAGCTGAGCGGCGAGACCCTCTCGGTGATGGCCGTGACCGAGACCGGCGAGGTCGTCGGCGGCGGGGTCGCGACCCCGATCCTCGAGGGCGCGACCGAGATCGCCGGGATCGGAGTGATCGAGGAATACCGGAGCCACGGGATCGCCGCGGCGATGACGGAGTACCTGACGCGTGAAGCCCACGCGCGCGGCGGCCGGTCGGTGTTCCTGACGCCGGGTGCCGGGCAGGCGGAACGCGTCTACGGCCGGGTCGGTTTCAAGACCGCGGCCGAGTGCGTGCATCTGTCAGTCGGCTGAGCCTGTCATTCTTCGGAAAAGCGGCCGCGGCGTGACTTCTTGACCTCGCCGCGGCGTTTCTTCGACGCCAGGCGGCGTTCCTTCGAACCTCGTGAAGGTTTGGTGGGACGCCGCTTGGCGGCCGGGGGCGCCGACGCGTCCAGCAGCAGCATCACCAGCCGGGCACGCGCGGCTTCCCGGTTCATCAGCTGGGAGCGGTGTTCGGACGCGGTGATCGTGACGACCCCGTCGACCAGGCGCGACGAAAGCCGGTCCAGCATCCGGGCCCGGAGATGGTCCGGGATCGAAGCCGAACCGGCCACGTCGAAGGACAGTTCGACCCGCGAGTCCGTGGTGTTCACGCCCTGCCCACCCGGACCCGACGACCGGGAGAACCGTTCGCTCAATTCGGTACCCGGGATCACGAACCGGGTGCCGACCACCACGTCATCAGCCACAAGCCCAGTGTGTCATCCGGGCCCAAGCCTGTTTTTGACTGTGCGGAGTCAGAAGCGCGGGTGGTCGCCCGACAGCACGGCGCGGGGGCCGTCCGGGTCTTCCGCGGGCTGCACGTCGCCGAGGATCCACGCCGGCACGTGCCGCGCGGTCAGCATCGCCAGCGCCCGGTCGACGTCGTCGGCGCCGACGATCGCGACCATGCCGACGCCCATGTTGAACGTCTTCTCCAGTTCGGCGCGCTCGACCTTGCCGCGGTGGCCGATCAGCGCGAACACCGGCGCCGGGGTCCAGGTGCCGCGTTCGAGCCGCGCGACCAGGCCGCGCGGCATGACGCGGGCGAGGTTCTGCTCCAGGCCGCCGCCGGTGATGTGCGCGAACGTGCGGACATCGGCCTCGGCCGCCAGCGCGAGGCAGTCCTTCGCGTAGATCCTGGTCGGCTCCAGCATCTCCTCGCCGAGCGAGCGGCCGAACTCCTCGACGTGCCCGTCGAGCGGCATGCGCGCGATTTCCAGCAGCACGTGCCGGGCGAGCGAGTAGCCGTTGGAGTGCAGGCCGGACGAGCCGAGCGCGAGGACGACGTCGCCGGGGCGGACCCGCTCCGGGCCGAGCACGTTCGCCGCCTCGACGACGCCGATTCCGGTGCCCGAGAGGTCGTAGTCGTGCTCGCCCATCAGGCCGGGGTGCTCCGCGGTCTCGCCGCCGAGCAGCGCGCAGCCCGCCTGGACACAGCCTTCGGCGATGCCGCCGACCAGTGCCGCGATCTTCTCCGGCACGACCTTGCCGACGGCGATGTAGTCCTGCATGAACAGCGGCTCGGCGCCGGTGACGACCAGATCGTCGACGACCATCGCGACCAGGTCGATGCCGACCGTGTCGTGCTTGTCGAGCGCCTGCGCGACGGCGATCTTGGTGCCGACCCCGTCGGTCGACGAGGCGAGCACCGGCTCTTTCCACTTGTCCAGCTTCAGGGAGAACAGCCCGGCGAAACCGCCGACCCCGCCCATCACCTCGGGCCGCGTGGCCCTCTCGGCGTGCGGTTTGAGCAACTCGACGGCTTTGTCACCGGCGTCGATGCTGACGCCGGCGGCGGCGTACGTGGCGCTCGTGGACTCGCTCACGGAAGCGGACTCCAACTCTGGAAGAAAGGAAATCGGGCTAGGGACGCCGGATGGCGTCCTCAGCACCGTACCCGGCGGGGCTGACGGGCTTCGCCGCGCCATTGACCGAGTCCAGGCTCTCCAGCAGGTGCTTCCCGATCAGCGCGTCTTCGGGGAGCGCGATCGGGTACTCGCCGGAGAAGCACGCGGTGCACAACCGCGACTTCGGCTGCTCCGAAGCCGCGACCAGCCCGTCCAGGGAGATGTACCCCAAGGTGTCCGCGCCGATGGAGCGGCGGATGCCGTCGAGATCGACGCCGTTGGCCACCAGTTCGGCGCGCGAGGCGAAGTCGATCCCGTAGAAACACGGCCAGCGGACGGGCGGCGACGCGATGCGGACGTGCACCTCGAGCGCGCCCGCCTCCCGCAGCATGCGGACCAGCGCGCGCTGGGTGTTGCCGCGGACGATGGAGTCGTCGACCACGACGAGCCGCTTGCCGCGGATGACGTCGCGCAGCGGGTTCAGCTTCAGGCGGATGCCGAGCTGGCGGATGGTCTGCGACGGCTGGATGAAGGTGCGGCCGACGTAGGCGTTCTTCACCAGGCCGGTGCCGTAGGGGATGCCGGAGCCCTGCGCGTAGCCGATGGCGGCCGGGGTGCCGGATTCGGGCACCGGCATGACCAGGTCGGCGTCGGCCGGATGCTCGGCGGCGAGTTTGCGGCCGATCTCGACGCGGGTGGCGTGCACGCTGCGGCCGGCGATGGAGGTGTCGGGGCGCGCGAGGTAGACGTACTCGAAGACGCAGCCCTTGGGGTCCGGGTTCGCGAACCGCGAGGAACGCAGGCCCTCCGCGTTGATCGCGATGAGCTCACCGGGCTCGACCTCCCGCACGAACGACGCGCCGCAGATGTCCAGCGCGGCCGTCTCGCTCGCGACCACCCAGCCGCGTTCGAGCCTGCCGAGCACCAGCGGGTGCACGCCGTGCGGGTCTCGCGCGGCGTACAGGGTGGACTCGTCGGCGAAGACCAGGCAGAAGGCGCCCTTGAGGGTGGGCAGCAGTTCCAGCGCGGCGGCTTCGATGCCCTTGTCCGCGGCGTTGGCCGCGAGCAGCCCGCACACCAGGTCGGAGTCGCTGGACGAACCGGTCAGGCCGGCGTGCGGTTTGAGACCGGCTTCGACCGTGCGATCCCGCAGTTCGGCGGTGTTGACCAGGTTCCCGTTGTGCGCGAAGGACAGGCCGCTGCCGGTGGCGGTGGTGCGGAAGATCGGCTGCGCGTTCTCCCAGATGGTCGCGCCGGTGGTCGAATAGCGGCAGTGGCCGACGGCGATATGTCCTTGCAGCGACTGCAGGACCTGCTCGTCGAACACCTGGCTGACCAGGCCGAGATCCTTGAAGACGACGATCTGCGAACCGTCGGAGACCGAGATGCCGGCCGCCTCCTGGCCGCGGTGCTGAAGTGCGTAGAGCCCGTAGTAGGTCAGCTTCGCGACCTCTTCTCCGGGCGCCCAGACACCGAAGACGCCGCATTCCTCGCGGGGTTCCGGATCGGGCTGGTCGGTCACGGGCTGTCCGGCGACGGACGGGTCGGAAACCACCGAGGTGCTCCCAGGGAGAAGAGGGCAGGCCACCACCAGTCTAAACGGTGAGCCGGAGATCAACGCGCCGCGCGACGTGGCACTGGACACGCTTCGAGTGATGACCGTGAGTGACGAGCGGGTGTCAAGGCCCGGCACTCACGACCCCCGACCAGCCGACCGCTCCCCCTCGACAGAGGCGATCGACTGTGCTTGGTGGCGCCGAAGCGAACTCGGCAACCGGACCGAGGTGGGGGTCCGGGGGCGTGTCCCCCGGGCAGGCCCGGGGTTGCACCCCGGAAATCAGCCCGCGGCGAGCCATTTGGAGGTGCCGCCACGGCCGGGGACCCAGCAGCCCTTGGCCGCGGTCTCCGGAAGGCACAGCGAGCCGGGAGTCCGCTCGTCCGGGAGCGCGAGCAGTGCCGTCAGCACCGTCGCCGCGTCGCCGGCGAACCGCCACAGCCAGACCGCGGGCTCGAGGATGTCCTCCTCGGTACCGGGCATGCGGGTCGCGACGACGTCGTCCTCGGCGTTGAGCCGGACCACGTCGACCACGTTGTCGTGGACTCGCACGCCGACCACGGCCATGACCTCGCCGTTCGCGTCGCACGGGTGCACGAACTGGTACCCGCGGTGGATCAGTTCCTGCAGGCCGCTTTCGATGTCGGTGATTTCCGCGGTGATGGTGTCACCCGAGAACGTCATCGAATTCGCCGTCCTTGGCGCCCGCGAGGAACGCGGCCATCTCGGCCTGGGTGTAGATCAGGGCCGGACCGGTCGGGAAGCGCGAATTGCGCATCGCGATCTCGCCGGACGCGAGCGGTGCCACCTCGACGCAGTTGCCGATGGCGTTGCTGTAGCTGGCTTTGCGCCACTGGGCACCGGTAAGACGATCGGCCGGGATGCCGTTGTCGAACTGTTCAGCCATTGTCCCCACCTTCCCCGACAGAAGACTTCGGGCGATGCATCTGCATGTGCATTTGCCTGTGATCCCAAAGTTAGCACGTGTGACTGCAGCGGTAAATGCACGTGCAGAAGTTTTTGCAGAACTCGCGTGCGGTGATGACTTAAGTCCTCGACCATCCCACCAAAGCGTGACGAGCGCAGCCCCCGATGGGTGAACAACTACCGCTTGTGGTCGAACTTTCGGCTGAAGGCAAGGAAACCCCTGCCGTCACCGGGACAGCGGGAGAACACCACAACGGTGAGTGGCTCAGATTTCGGCGCGGCGCTTCAGCAACATCTGGCGGCTGCGGTCCGGCGTCTCCGCGTCGACCGCGAGCATGTCCAGCGACCGGCTGTACCGCTCGATCTCGTCGCGCTTGTCGATGTAGTGCGCGCCGGTCAGGTACTCGGTGTAGGCGATGTTCGGCAATTCCTCTTCGGCGAACCTGAGCAGCGAGAACGCGCTGTCGGCGGAGTAGCCGCTCCGGTCGTACGGGAGGACCTGCACCGAGATGTTCGGCTGCTGGATCATCTCCAGCAGGTGGTCGATCTGCGCCTTCAGCACCTCGCGGTCGCCGATCGGGCGGTAGAGCACCGACTCGTCGAGCACCAGCCACAACCGCGGCGCGTCCGGCCGGGACAGCATCTTCTGCCGCCGCATCCGCAGCGCGACCCGGCGGTCGATCTGCTCGTTGACCATGTCCTTGCGGCCGTGGCTCATGATCGCCCGCGCGTAGTCCTCGGTCTGCAGCAGACCCGTGACGTACAGCGGCTCCCACACCTGGATACGGGCCGCGGCCTCTTCGAGTCCGACGAGGTCGTTGAACCAGCTCGGCATCAGGTCGCCGTAGCGGCGCCACCAACCCGGCTCGTTCGACTCCTTGACCATGTCGAGGAACTGCTGCCGCTCACCGGGATCGGTCATCCCGTACATGGTCAGCAGATCGGCGACGTCGCGTTCCTTGAAGCCGACGCGGCCGAGCTCGAGACGGCTGATCTTCGACTCGGAACCCCGGATGCTGTAGCCGGCCTCCTGGCGCGTGATGCCCGCGTCCTCACGCATCCGCCGGAGCTGAGAGCCGAGGATCATCCGCCGCGCGGTGGGACCCAGGGACTGCTCACCGCCAGGCGGGGTGACCGCGTTCATCGACCGGGGACCTTTCGTAAGACGACACTCACAGGGGGAACAAGCCGATTACTGAAAGTACACGTTTGGACCTCGACACGACAGGGACGGCTCGGTTTACCGGTCGCGTACGTGGTTCTACTCTACGTAGAGCCCGAGACTTCCGACACAGTTTTGTGAGGTTCAAGATGCCCGACGCCCCGACCCGGACGGAACGAGTGCCCGTGGGTGTCGACCCGACCCGGGCCAGCATCGCCCGGGTGTACGACGCCTTCCTGCTCGGCAAGGACAACTACGAGATCGACCGGGAGGTGCTGCGCAAAGTCCAGCAGGCGGCCCCCGAGGCGCAGGACCTGGCGACCGAGAACCGCGGCTTCCTGATCCGCGCGTGCCGGTTCCTCGCCAGCCAGACGGGCATCACCCAGTTCCTCGACCTCGGATCCGGCCTCCCGACCGCCGAGAACACGCACCAGGTCGTGCAGCGGATCAACCCGGAGATCAAGGTCGTCTACGTCGACAACGACCCGGTCGTCCTCGCCCACGGGCGCGCGCTGCTCGAAGAGAACGAGAACACGCACTTCGTGTCGGACGACATCTTCGAGCCGGAGCGGATCGTCGACAACCCGGACATCCGGCGGCACATCGACTTCACGCAGCCGATCGCGTTGCTGCAGCTCGGGACCCTGCACCACTACAACGGGCCGCACGACGAACCGGCCAAGATCATGAGGAAGTACATCGACGCGCTGCCGTCGGGTTCGTACGTGGCGATCTCGCACTTCTCCGACCCGCAGGACGACCTGTCCGAGATCGCCCGCAAGATGGAGGACTTCTTCATCCACAGCCCGATGGGCTCTGGCACCTTCCGCACGAAGGCCGAGATCGAGGAGCTGTTCCACGACCTCGAGATGGTCGAGCCGGGCGTCCAGCTGTGCGCCGACTGGTGGCCGGACGGCCCGCGGATCAAGGAGCTGAACACGGCTCAGCGGACGATCTCGGGCGGCATCGGCCGGAAGGCTTAAGACCGCCCCCGGCTGCTATGAAAGGTCCTTTCCTTGCAAAATTTGCGAGGAAAGGACCTTTCATTGCATACCGGAGCGGGGTTCAGAGGCGCACCAGCGGCAGCCAGCGAGCCAGATCGGCCCTGCTCCCGGAGGCGGTGACCCGCCCCGATTCGACGGCGTCGGCCCAGCCGAGCAGCCCGGTCGCCAGTTCCAGCCACGTGCGCGGATCCGTCTCGACGACGTTCGGCGGCGTCCCGCGCGTATGGCGCAATCCTTCGACACACTGCACAGCCGCGAACGGCGGCACCCGCACTTCGACACTCTTCCCCGGGGCGTCCCCGGCCAGCGTCCGCAGGCTCAGCCGCACCGCCGCGGCCAGCTCCGGACGGGCCGGTTCCGGACCGGATCCGCTCAACCAAGGGGAAATCGCCGCGATCGCGGCACGTAACTCAGCGGGGTCGACCGAACGCGAAGAGGCCATGGGAGAACAGTAGAGTGAGCGCGAACAAACCTTCAGGCACCCGGAACGTGGGGATGGCGATGGCGCAGCGGGACGAGGCGGATCGGTTGGCGTCGAGCCCGGCGGGCAAGCGGAAACAGGCCAAGCCGAAGATCACCGAAGAGATGCGCGCCAACGCGAAGGCCAACCCGAACAGCTGGCTTTATGTCATCGACGAGGCCTTCGATCCCGACGGCCCGGTGCCGTCCTGGGCGGTCGTCGGCGCTTACCCGGTGAACGGCGCGGGCGAGATCGTCGAGGACTTCCACCCCAACGACCGCTACCGCCCCTCGCCGAAGGCGCTCGGCTTCCCGGAGCCGCGGAACGAACTCGAGCAGTTGCTCCAGCTGGTGCGCACGAACCACCGCCCGGCCGCCGATCTGCCCCGGGTCATCCTCGACTCGACGCTGTTCGTCTACGCGCTTTCCCCGGTGCAGCGCACGGTGATCGGCTTCCACAACACCGACGGCAAGGTGCTCGTGCCTGCTTACACGGCGAAGGCGCTGGTCCCGCGCGAATGGCCGCACGCCCGCGCGGTGCTTGGCCGGGACATGGTCCCGCTGCTCGCCGGGCACCCCGTGACGATCAATCCGCACGACCGGCTCACCGCGATCATCCCCTCGGAGCACCTCGACAAAGCCCTTTTGGACGAGCGTCGTTGAGGCCCGATTAACCCACTCGGCCCAATTTTTTCGGGTTGCAGGCCACTCTTTCGGGTGATGTTCGAGTCGCTGATTCTCTTTCCGAGGGGGATCGTGGCGACGTGATGAGTCGCAGAGTGTGTTCGAAAGGCTGGGGGGCCGTCCTCGCGGCGGGGGTTCTGTTGCTCGCGCAGACCCCCGCCGTCGCACGTGAAAGCGGGCCCCGCTACGACGGGGCGGAGGAGCACTACGCCGGTTCGCAGATCGCGCTGCACGAAGGCGTCAATGTGTCGGTGGGGCCGCTGTACGGCGGCGAAGCGCAAACGCTCGGCCACGACGTCAGCGGACATCAAGGCGACGTCGACTGGCCCGGTGCCGCCAGGACCGGCGCGAAGTTCGTCTACGTGAAGGCGACCGAAGGCACCGGCTTCGTCAACCCGCGGTTTCCCCAGCAGTACAACGGTTCCTACGGCGTCGGCCTGATCCGCGGCGCGTATCACTTCGCCCGCCCCGACATTTCGGACGGCGCCGCGCAGGCGCACTACTTCGTCGACCACGGCGGCGGCTGGTCCGGCGACGGCAAGACGCTGCCTGGCGCGCTCGACGTCGAGTACAACCCTTACGGCGAAACGTGTTACGGCAAGACACCGGGGCAGATGGTCGCGTGGATGGCGTCGTTCGCGGAGACCTATCTGTGGCGGACCGGGCGGCATCCGGCGATCTACACGTCGACGAGCTGGTGGAAGCGCTGCACCGGCAACAGCACCGTGTTCTGGCAGAACCCGTTGTGGCTCGCGCGCTACAACACGGAGATCGGCGAGCTGCCCGCGAGCTGGAAACACCAGACCATCTGGCAGTTCTCGAACAAGGGCAGCCTGCCCGGCGACCAGAACTGGTTCAACGGCACGGTCGACCGGGTGCGTGCGCTGGCCGTCGGCTGAGCGCTCACCCGACCAGGCGTTACAAGATCACATAACCCGACCTTGTTGGAAATGAAAATCACCCACGCGTAGTACAAATTTCACGGAAGTTAGTGACAAACCCGGCACTCATCGTCAACAATCGTGCCCGGACGGCTACCACCTGCAAGGTCGCCGTCCTCAGCGAGGGTTATCCGTGAAGGGATTGTCGTAATGCGCACTTCCCGAAGAATCACCATCGCCGTCGGCTCCGCGCTGCTCCTGCTCGGCAGCACGGTCCAGGCGTCGGCCGCCCCGTCCCCCGAGATCATGTCGATCGAACAGGATCTTCAGCAGAACGACCACACGATCGGATCGCAGATCCGGCGCGTGGAAGGCGACACCTCCACCCCGGAATCGAAGGCCAAGGCCGCGCAGCCGCAGCCCGAGGCCGGGGTGCTCGCGACCGTCGCGGGCATGGACGTGGCCAGCTATCAGAAGAACGTCGACTGGGCCTACTGGTGGGGTCAGGGCAAGCGCTTCGTGTGGACGAAGGCCACCGAAGGCACGAGCTACAAGAACCCGTACTTCGCCCAGCAGTACAACGGTTCCTACAACCAGGGCTTCATCCGCGGCGCGTACCACTTCGCCCTGCCGAACGTCTCGAGCGGTGCGGCGCAGGCGGACTTCTTCATCAACAACGGCGGTGGCTGGTCCAAGGACGGCAAGACCCTGCCGGGCGCGCTGGACATGGAGTACAACCCGTACGGCGCCACCTGCTACGGCTTGAGCCAGGCTTCCATGGGGGCATGGATCCGCGCGTTCCACGACCGGTACAAGGCACGCACCGGCCGCTGGCCCGTCATCTACACCTCGACGAGCTGGTGGAGCACCTGCGTCGGCACGTCGCAGAACTTCGGTGGCACCGTCCCGCTGTGGATCGCGCGGTACGCCTCCACCGTGGGCACGCTGCCGTACGGCTGGAGCTTCTACACCGTGTGGCAGTACACCTCCAGCCCGCTCGACCAGAACACCTTCAACGGCGCCTACGACCGTCTGCAGGCACTGGCCAACGGCTGAGCTGCGCATTCCGTTGAAGAGCGGCTCCCGGCCTCGGCCGGGAGCCGTTTTTCAACGCCGCTTTCAAGCGAGGTACCTTCCGAGCAGAAATCCCTGGCATGGGCGGATCCGGAACCAGCGCTGACCGCCGGTCGTCTGATCTCCAGCCTCAGGCCCCAGTACGGAAGGCGAGACCGATGACCTACCCACCCCAGCCAGGCCAGCCCTACGGCCAGGACCCCCAGGGACAGCAACCGCAGCCGGGTGGCTGGGACCAGACCCAGCAGTACGGTCAGCCTCAGCAGTACGGGCAGCAGCAGGGCTGGGACCAGACCCAGCAGTACCAGCAGCAGCCCCAGCAGGGCTGGGACCCGAACCAGCAGTACCAGCAGCAGGGCTGGGACCCGAACAACCAGGGTTACCCGCAGGGCCAAGGCGGCCCGCCGCCGCAGAAGAGCAAGACCGGACTGATCATCGGGATCGTGATCGGCGTGGTCGTGCTGGTCGCCTTCGGTGTCACCGGTTTCGTCGCGCCGGGCTTCCTGCTCAGCAAGGACGATGGGAACACCGCCGCGCCGCCCGCGTCGTCGTCCGAGAACGCGCCGACCTCCGCGCCGAAGAGCAGCCCGAAGTCGAGCACGACCAGGACCCCGAGGAGCTCGGAGAACGGTGGCGGTGCCGGCGATCCTCAGGGCGTCCAGGTCATCACGGACTTCCTCGCCAAGATCTCCAGCGGCGACAAGACCGGCGCGGTCGCCCTCGCCTGTGAAAACCGGCGGGCGAACATGGGCAGCATGATCGACCTCTTCCTGCCGCCGGGCTCCACGGCCGAGGTCAAGAAGACCCAGGGCACCAGCAGCATCGTCATGGCCGAGATCACCGGAACGGTCGAGGGCGCCGACGCCAAGGGCACCGTGATCGCGCAAAGCCAATCGGGCAGCGCCTACTGCGTCTCTTCCCTGCTGGTATCCAAGGTCCGATGAAGCGGTTGCTCCGCTCCCCGCTGCTCTGGACGTTCGTCGTCTCGCTCGTCCTGCTGCTCGCGGTCGGCGGCTGGTTGCTGACAGATCCGGCGACCAGCCGCAGCGAGGCACTGAAGACCGGCGGCATCGCCGGAGGCGCCATCGTCGCGCTGTACGCGTTGTGGCTCAACGACAGGCGTCGTCGGGTCGAAGAGCGGCGGCAGGAAGTCGAGCGACAGCGGCAAGAACTCGAACTGCGGCGGGCCGACCAGGACCGCGACCGGATCTCGGACGAACGGTTCGCGAAGGCCGTCGAACTGCTCGGGCACGACGCCGACCAGGTGCGGGTCGGGGCCCTGCACGCACTGGCCGGGCTGGCCCGCGGCCGGGCGATCTACACGCAGACGGTGCTGGACATCCTGTGCTCGTACCTGCGGCGGCCGTTCGAACATCCGCGGTACAAGGACACGGCGAAACGGGACGGGAACACCGCGCCGGAGGAGGGCTCCGCGGAGGAGGACCAAGAACTCCAGGTGCGGCAGACCGCGCAACGGCTGATCGGGGAACTGCTCCCGGCCGCGGATTCCGAGGGCACGCCCGGATACGACCTCGACCTGACGGGCGCGGTGCTGGAGTACTTCGATCTTTCGGAGCGGAAGATCGGCAAGCTGTTGCTCCGCTACGGCGGTCTGTACAGCAGCACCAACCTCTCCGGTTGCGTGTTCCTCGGCCCGGTGTACCTGACCGGCGCGGGAACGGCCGCGAAGAAGCTGATCGGCTTCTTCCGGTGCAATGACGCCAAATTCGAACAGCGCGCGTGGTTCAGCGGGGTCCGCTTCTCCGAGGACGCCGAGTTCCGCGGCACCGTGTTCGCGGGCGAGACGTCCTTCAAGGACAGCGTCTTCGCGAAAGACGCCGTCTTCGCCGGCTCCCGGTTCAAGGGGACGCTGGATCTGCACCGCGCCCGGTTCCAAGGCTTCGCGGATCTCGGTTTCCGCGAGCCGCCCGGCACGGTTTCGCTGTACAACACGACGGTGGAACCCGCGAGGGACCACGAACTCCCGGACGGCTGGACCGTCGAAACCCTGCCGGACGGCCGTGCCCGGCTCACGGTGAAGGACTGATGAAGCGCCTGCTCAAGTCGCCGCTGCTGTGGACGTTGCTGTCCTCGGTCGTGGTGCTCGTCGGGGTCACCGCCTGGCTGCTCATGGATCGCGCGACCAGCCGCGGTGACGCGCTCAAGACCGGCGCCCTCGCCGGCGGGGCGATCGCCGCGCTCTACGGGCTCTGGCTCAACGACCGGCGAAGGCGGACCGAAGAGGACAGGCACGAGATCGAGCGCAGCCGGATCTCCGACGAGCGCTTCGCCAAGTCGATCGAACTGCTGGGCAACGAGGCCGATCAGGTCCGGGTCGGTGCGATGCATTCGCTCGCGGGACTGGCCAGGACGCGTCCGGAGTACCGGCAGACGGTGCTCGACGTGCTGTGCGCCTATTTGCGGCGGCCGTTCGAACATCCGAGTTTCGACCGAGGCCGCGAGTGGGAACCGGCGGACAAGGCGGCCGCGGAACGCGAACGGCTGGTCCGGCGCGCGGCCGAACGGCTGATCCGCGACATCCTCCCCCACGCCGGGACCACCGGGCCGACGCTTTCGCTCAACCTCAGCGATGCGCGGCTCGACAAGCTGGGACTGCTCGGCAGGCGGGTCGGCTGGTTCGGCGCGGACCGCTGCGAGGTGCTGACCTACCTCGACCTCACCGACACCCAGCTGTCCGGGAAGTTCCAGCTCGAGAACGCGACGATCCACGGCGGGTTCGTACTCACGCGGGCGAGCTTCGAACGCAAGGTGTCGCTGGACGATCTCGTCGTCGAGTCGTCTGTCGACTTCAGCGTGGCGACCTTCGCGGAGCCGCCTTCGCTGGAGGGCGCCAAGTTCGGGGCGGGTTCAAAGATGTCGTGAGTGGCGATTCGGGTTCTAACCCGAATCGCCACTCACGACCACCTGTACCGAACGGCCACTTCAGCTTCAGTCGAACAGCGCCGGCAACGTCTTCTCCCAGGTCTCCCGAAGCTCGTCCAGCGTGAACTCCGTGATGTCCTGGAGTTCGAGCGAGCCCGATTCCGGGTCCACCACGCCGGTCTTGCGCCACGGCAGGCCACGCGCGGTGAGCATCTCGGTGAACCGCAGTTCCTCTGTGCGCGGCACGGCGACCAGCACCCGGCCCGCGGATTCGGAGAACAGCTGCACGAACGGGTCCTGCTCCGAGTCGAGGAAGACCCGGGCACCGCACTGTCCGATGAGGACGGTCTCGACGATGGTCTGGATCAGGCCGCCGTCGGAGATGTCGTGCGCGGCCGAGATCATGCCATCGCGGGAACCGGCGATGAGGATGTCGGCGAGCAGCTTCTCGCGGGCCAGGTCCACGCGAGGCGGGCGGCCGCCGAGGTGGCCGTGCAGTTCGCGCGCCCAGGCGGAACCGTCCAGCTCGTCGTGCGTTTCGCCGAGCAGCAGCAGGGTTTCCCCGGCCTCGGCGCCGATCCCGGTCGGGATGCGGCGGGTGACGTCGTCGATCACGCCGAGCACGCCGACCACCGGGGTCGGCAGGATGGCGACGTCACCGGTCTGGTTGAAGAAGCTGACGTTGCCGCCGGTGACCGGGATGCCGAGTTCGACGCAGCCGTCGGCGAGACCGTGCACGGCCTGCTCGAACTGCCACATCACACCCGGGTCGGTCGGCGCGCCGAAGTTCAGGCAGTCCGACACCGCGACCGGCTTCGCGCCACTGGTGGCGACGTTGCGGTACGCCTCGGCCAGCGCGAGCTTCGCGCCCTCGTACGGGTCGAGGTAGACGAACTTGCTGTTGCAGTCGGTCGAGACGGCGACCCCGCGGCCGGTCGACTCGTCGATCCGGATGACGCCGGAGTCCGACGGCTGCGCGGACACGGTGTTGCCGCGCACGTAGCGGTCGTACTGGGAGGTCACCCATTCCTTCGACGCCTGGTTCGGCGACGAGATCAGCTTGAGGATGTCGGCGCGCAGTTCGTCCGCAGTGGACGGACGCGGCAGCTTCGCCGAGGTGTCGGCCTGCAAAGCGTCCTGTGTGGACGGACGCTGGATCGGGCGGTCGTACACCGGGCCCTGGTGCGCCACGGTGTGCGCCGGGACGTCGACGACGACCTCGTCGTTCCAGGTGATGACCAGGTGCTCGCCGTCGGTGACCTCGCCGATGTCGGTGGCGATGACGTCCCACTTCTCGCAGACCTTCATGAACGCCTCGACGTTCTCCGGCGAGACGACCGCGCACATGCGCTCCTGCGACTCGCTGGACAGCACCTCCGCCGGGGTCATCCCGGTGGCGCGCAACGGAACCCGGTCGAGGTAGATGTGCATGCCGCCGTCACCGGCGGCCGCCAGCTCCGACGTCGCGCAGGAAAGCCCGGCGCCACCGAGGTCCTGGATGCCGACGACGAGCTTCTGGGCGAACAGTTCGAGGCAGCACTCGATGAGCACCTTCTCGGTGAACGGGTCGCCGACCTGGACGCTCGGCAGCTTCTTGCGGCCGCCCGAGCTTTCGTCACCCGAGAAGGTGTCGCTGGCGAGCACGGACACGCCGCCGATGCCGTCGAGGCCGGTGCGCGCGCCGAACAGGATGATCTTGTTGCCCTTGCCCGAGGCGAACGCCAGGTGCAGGTCCTCGACGCGCATCGCGCCGACACACAGGGCGTTGACCAGCGGATTTCCCGCGTAGCTCTGGTCGAACACCAGCTCGCCGCCGATGTTCGGCAGGCCGAGGCAGTTGCCGTAGCCGCCGACGCCGGCGACCACGCCGGGCAGCACACGGCGGGTGTCGGGGGCGTCCGCCGGGCCGAAGCGCAGCGCGTCCGCCACCGCGAGCGGGCGCGCGCCCATCGCCATGATGTCGCGCACGATGCCGCCGACGCCGGTCGCGGCACCCTGGTACGGCTCGACGTAGGACGGGTGGTTGTGGCTCTCGACCTTGAAGGTGACCGCCCAGCCCTCGCCGATGTCGACGACGCCCGCGTTCTCGCCGATGCCGGCGAGCATCTTCTCCTTCATTTCGGGAGTGGCGGTCTCACCGAAGTAGCGAAGGTGCTTCTTCGAGGACTTGTACGAGCAGTGCTCGCTCCACATCACCGAATACATCGCCAGTTCGGCGTCGGTCGGACGGCGGCCGAGGATCTCCCTGATCCGGGCGTACTCGTCGTCGGCGAGGCCGAGCTCGACGTACGGCTGGGTCAGTTCGGGGGTCGCCTCGGCGCGTTGAGTGGTGTCAACGGTGCTGGTCACGGTGTCAACCTCAGGGTTCGCCACGGCCTTAAGAGTAGGCGAGCGCATAGGGCGGCTCGCGGTCGCCTGCACATAAATCGGTCGCGCCCGCGACGGCGATCCGCTTAACGTCGACAATCGTGCTTTCCGCCACATATCCCCTTCCGCGACTACGCCTGCCCGCCAAGCCGACCGCTTGGCGGTACCTCGTCAGGATGATGCTCGCGCGCCCGGGGCTGCTCGCCGTCTCGGCGATCAGCGGTGCGCTGTGGTCGCTGCCGATCGCCCTGTTGCCGGTCGCGATCGGGCGGGGCATCGACGCGATCGGCCGCGGCGACGGCGATTCCGTCTGGTTGTGGGGCCTCGCGGCCGCCGGGCTCGGGATCGCGCAGACGCTCGCGGGCACGGTGCAGCACTTCGCCTCCTACGGCTGCTGGATCCACGGCGCCGGGGTGACGCAGCGGCTCGCCACCGAACACGCGGCGAAGCTGGGCGCGAACCTGCGCGACACGACCACCACGGGTGACGTGGTCGCGATCACCACCAGCGACATCAACCCGATCGGTGATTCCTTCGAGGTGCTCGGGCGGGCCTTCGGCTCGCTGATCGCGTTCATCGTGTGCGCCACGGCGCTGTTGTCGACGTCCCCGCTGCTCGGCGTGGTCGCGCTGGTCGGCGTCCCGCTGGCGGTGGTCGGCATCGGTCCACTGCTGAAGCCGCTGGAGAAGCGCCAGACGAAGCAGCGCGAGGAGAAGACCGACGTCAACGCGCTGGCCGCGGACATCGTCTCCGGCCTGCGGATCCTTCGCGGCGTCGGCGGCGAGAAGCAGTTCCTCGACCGCTTCCGCCGCTCCAGCCAGCGGGTGCGGGCGGCCGGTGTCCAGGTCGGACGCAGCGAAGCGTGGCTCGCGGGCGCCGAGGTCGCGCTGCCGGGACTGGTCACGGTGGTCATCACCTGGCTGGGCGCGCAGCTGGCGATCAACGGCACCATCGGCGTCGGCGAACTGATCACGTTCTACGGCGTCTCGGTGTTCCTGGTGATCCCGGTGACGACGGCGACCGAGTTCGCGGGCGTGCTGAGCGCCGCGCTGGTTTCGGCGCGGAAGGTGTGCAAACTGCTTTCCACCGAACGCACGCTCGCCGAGCCGGAGCACCCGGTCCCGCTGCCGGAAGGCCCGCTGGACCTGTACGACGAGACGACCGGGATCAAGGCCGAGGCCGGGAAGCTGACCGTCATCGACGTCGGAGCCGATGCCGAAGCGGTGGCTTCACGGATGGCGCGGTTCACCGATCCGAGTGAACCTGCCCTCGTCGGCGGGGTTCCGGTGGATCGGGTCGCCCTCGGTGAGCTGCGGCGGCGGGTCGTGTTCGCGCACAACCAGGACATCTGGTTCTCCGGAGTGCTGCGCGAACAGGTCGCCCCCACCGAGCCCGGCGAGGTCGAGATCACCGAAGCGCTGTACGCGGCGGACGCCGACGACATCGTGGACGCGCTGCCCAACGGCGTCGACGAAGTGATCGGCGAACGCGGACGTGAGGTTTCCGGTGGCCAGCGGCAGCGGCTGAACCTGGCCCGCGCGCTGGCGACCGACGCCGACGTCCTGCTGCTCGACGAGCCGACCTCGGCCGTCGACGCGCACACCGAAGCCCGCATAACCGAACGCGTCGCGAAGCTGCGGCGCGGCAAGACCACCGTCGTGTTCAGTCAGAGTCCACTGTGGACACATGTGGCCGATGTGGTCGTGAGTACGAAAGTACCGGCATGAAGAAGCTGCCGTTGGCAGACAAGAAAGACGTCAGACGGTGGATCAAGGAGACCGCGCGGGACAACAAACGCGAGTTCTCCGTGATGCTCGGCCTGTTCTGCGTCGCGACCGCGATCGGGCTGGCCGGGCCGCGGCTGCTGGGCGTGCTGGTGGACGAGGTCGTCGGAGGCACGACGACCACCACGATCACCTGGCTCGCGGTCGCGTTCGTGGTGGTGCTGGGCGCACAGGCCTGGTTCAAGGGGCTGGCCAGGCTCCGCGCGCGGGTGTTCGGCGAGCGGATCCTCGCGCGCAACCGCGAGGAGTTCGTCGGCAACGCGCTGAACCTGCCGCTCGGGACGGTCGAGGCGGCGGGCACCGGCGACCTGCTCAGCCGGGCGACCACCGACGTCAGCCGCATCGACCACGCGGTGCGGTTCGGCGCGCCGGAAATCCTGATCGCCGCCGTCACGGTGGTGTTCACCGTGACGGCGATGGTGCTCACGTCGCCGTTCCTGGCGCTGGGCCTGCTGGTCGCGCTGCCGCTGCTGGTGCCGGTCAACATCTGGTACCAGCGGCGGATCCCCGACGTGATGCGGCGGATGCTGGACAAGTGGTCCGAGCTCCAGTCCACCACGCACGAGACCGCGGAGGGCGCGCGGACGGCCGAGGCGCTGAACCTGACCGGCCGCCGCATCAGCGCCGGGCACGACGGGCTCGGCGCGTCGATGCTGGGCGAGCGCAAGATCCGGGCGCTGCAGATGCGGTGGATCCCGTCGCTGGAGATCAGCTACGTGCTGCCGGTGCCGGTGATGCTCGGGCTGGGCCTGCTCGCCTACTCGAACGGCTGGGAAGGACTCGGCACGATCACCGCGATGCTGCTGTACTCGCAGGTCATGACCGGTCCGCTGAACGAGGCGCTGTTCTGGCTCGCGGACATGCAGGTCGCCGGGGCTTCGCTGCGGCGGCTGCTTGGTGTGCGGCCCGCTCCGTCTTCGGAGACGGCTTCGGAGGCTCCGCGCGGCCAGGACATCGAGGTGCGCGACGTGCGCTTCGGCTACAACGCGGACCGCGAAGTACTGCACGGGATCGACCTGCGGGTGCCCGCCGGTGAACGGCTGGCGATCGTCGGGCCGTCCGGTGCGGGCAAGTCGACCCTGGGACGGCTGCTGGCCGGGATGTCGGCGCCGACCTCGGGGTCCGTGCGGATCGGCGGCGCCGAGGTGTCGACGCTGCCGGACGACGTCCTGCGCGGCGAGGTCCTGCTGCTGACCCAGGAGCAGCACGTGTTCGCGGGGACGCTGCGGGACAATCTCACGCTGCCCGCCGGGGACTGGTCCGACGACCGGCTGCTGGCCGCGCTGGCCTCGGTCGGGGCTTCGGACTGGGTGGCGAGCCTGCCGGACGGGCTCGACACGAAGGTCGGGGCCGGGGCGGTCGCCGTCCCGGCGGCGCTGGCGCAGCAGCTGGCGCTGGCGCGGGTGGTGCTGGCCGACCCGCACACGCTGGTGCTGGACGAGGCGACGTCGCTGCTGGACACGGGTTCGGCGCGGGAGCTGGAACGGTCGCTGAGCGCGGTGCTCGAAGGGCGCACGGTGATCGCGATCGCGCACCGGCTGCACACGGCGGCCGCGGCGGACCGGGTCGCGGTCATCGAGGGCGGCCGGGTGACCGAGCTGGGTTCGCACGCGGAGCTGCTTGCCGCCGGTGGGCCTTACTCGGCTTTGGTGGCCGCGGCCTCCTGAAGTGCAATGAAAGGCCCCTTCATTGCAAATTTTGCAATGAAGGGGCCTTTCATTGCACGCGGGTCAGGCGGAGACGAGCGCGTCCACCGCGCTGTAGAACATGCCGAGCCCGTCGTCGGAAGGCCCGGTGAGGGCGTCGATGGCGTGCTCCGGATGCGGCATGAGCCCGACGACGCGGCCGTTCTCGCTGCGGATGCCGGCGATGTCGTTGCGCGAGCCGTTCGGGTTGCCGCCGACGTAGCGGAACACCACGCGGCCCTCACCCTCCAGCTCGTCGAGCGTGGCCTGCTCGGCGACGAAGCAGCCGTCGATGTTCTTCATCGGGATGAGGATCTCGGCGTCCTTGTCGTACCGGGTGGTCCACGCGGTGTCGTTGTTCTCGACGCGCAGCCACTGGTCACGGCAGATGAAGTGCAGGCCCGCGTTGCGGATCATCGCGCCCGGCAGCAGCCCGGCCTCGCACAGGATCTGGAAGCCGTTGCAGATGCCCAGCACCGGCATGCCCTTGTGGGCGGCCTCGATCACCGAAGACATCACCGGTGCGAAGCGGGCGATGACGCCGGCACGCAGGTAGTCGCCGTACGAGAAACCACCGGGGACGACGACGGCGTCGACGCCCTTCAGGTCCTCGTCCGCGTGCCACAGGGGCACGGCCTCGGCGTCGGCGTAGCGGACGGCGCGGGCGGCGTCACCGTCGTCGAGCGTGCCGGGGAAGGTGATGACCCCGATGCGGGCGCTCACGCGTCCACCCGCTTGATGGTCCACTGCTCGATGACCGGGTTCGCGAGGAATCCTTCGGCGATCTTTTCGAGCGTCGCGTCGTCGACGGAGTCGTCGACCTCGATCTCGAAGTGCTTGCCCTGACGGATCTCGGTGATCCCGGTGAAGCCGAGACGACCGGCGGCGCCGAGCGCGGCCTGCCCCTGCGGGTCGAGGATTTCGGGCTTGGGCATGACGTCGACAACGACTCGGGCCACGGCAGGCTGCTCCTTATTCACGCAGGTCGTGGGTACCGCCCGAGCCTACTTCACTACGGTTGCCGCATGACCTACGGGCAACCGCAGTACGGGTACAACCCGCCGCCGAAGAAGTCGAAGGCCTGGCTTTGGATCACTCTCGTGCTGGTCTTCGTCCTGATCGCGGGCGGTGTCGCGTTCACCGGCTTCGTCTCGCCGGGGTTCTTCAAGGCCAAGGCGGACACCACCTCGCGCGCGACGCCGGAGCAGCTGAGCCAGTCGTTCGTGAACGGCGTCGCCGAAGACCGTGTCAGTCAGCTCTGGTGCTCGATCCGCTCGAAGCGGTCCTACACCTTCGAGCAGACCATGGCCGTCTCGGACGGCGCACAGTTGAGCACGCCCGCGCACCAGCGTGCGGCGCAGGAGTACTCGGCCGCGTTCACCGCCGCGGGTCAGACCGTCGGGATCGCGATGATCCCCGGCGAGGGCGGCTGGTGCGTGCGTGACGCCAAGGTCGGCGGCGAGCCCGAGCCGCTGCCGGGCATCGAGACGAAGCCGTCGCCGCGGCCCGACGTCAAGACCGGGGAAGAGGCGGGTAACAAGTTCGTCGACGCGATCAACACGCGTGACATCCCGGCGGCGTTGTCCGTGCTGTGCGAGAAGGTGCCCGACACGACCCGCGACGGCGTGCAGCAGATCATCCACGGCGAGGCCAGGTACACCGTCGGGAAGGCCGACCTGCTGACCACGGCCGAGCAGACGATCCTGCATCTCGCGGGCGAGGTCGACGGCGTCCGGCGGCCCGGGCGGATCGAGACCGACGACAGTGCCGAAGGCGGGCCCTGCGTGGCTTCTTTTTCACCCGACTCCGACTGAGCTCGCATCAGTCCTTCGACTGGGGGATGCTCGGAGCGCGTCGCTGGGCGAAGATGAGCCCATTGGCAGCACGCCAACACCGGGTGAGCAGCAGCAGGAGGCACCGTGGCCGATCAGGACTCCTTCGACTACGTCATCGTCGGCGCGGGCAGCGCGGGATGCGTGCTGGCGAACCGGCTGAGTGAGGATCCGTCAGCGCGGGTGCTGCTGCTCGAAGCGGGTGGCGAGGACGACGCGGACGAAATCCACATCCCCGCGGCGTTCCCCGGTCTGTTCAAGACGAAGTGGGACTGGAACTACGAGACGGTCGAGCAGAAGCACACCGGCAAGACCCTGTACTGGCCGCGCGGGAAGACGCTCGGCGGCTGTTCCTCGATCAACGCGATGATCTACATCCGCGGCAACCGCGCGGACTACGACGGCTGGCGTGACGGACACGGCGCCGAGGGCTGGGGTTTCGACGACGTCCTGCCGTACTTCAAACGGGCGGAAGGCAACCAGCGGCTCGGCGGACCGCTGCACGGGACCGACGGGCCGCTGCATGTCGAGGACCGCCGCTTCACCCACGAGCTGTCCCACGCCTGGGTGGATTCCGCGGTCGCCTGGGGCCTCAAGCGCACCGACGACTTCAACGGCGAGTCGCAGGAAGGCGCCGGCGTCTACCAGGTGACCTGCAAGAAGGGCCGCCGCTGGTCGACGGCCGACGCGTACCTGCGGCCCGCGTTGTCGCGTCCGAACCTCACCGTGCGGACCAACGCCCAAGCCACGCGCGTGGTGTTCGAAGGTACCCGCGCCATCGGTGTGTCCTATTTGGACGAAGGTGTCGAGACGACGGCGCGCGCGTCGGCCGAAGTCCTGCTGAGCGGCGGCGCGGTGAACTCGCCGCAGCTGCTGATGCTCTCCGGGGTCGGCCCGGCGGAACACCTGCGGGAACACGGGATCGACGTCGTGGCCGCGCTTCCCGGTGTCGGCGAAAACCTGCACGACCACCCCGCCTGCGGGATCATCTGGTCGACCCGCGGCACCACCGACCTGGTGGACGCGGCGACGCCGGGCGGACTGGTGCGCTACCAGCTCACCAAACGCGGGCCGCTGGCCTCGAACATCGGCGAGGCGGGCGCCTTCTTCCCCGCGGCGGACGGCGTCTCACCGCCGGACATGCAGATCCACGTCGCGCCGACGTTGTTCTACGACAACGGAATGCGCGAGCCGACGGTACCCGGCTTCACGTCGGCGGCGACCCTGGTGGACGTCGCGAGCCGAGGGCGGCTGCGGTTGAAGTCGTCGAATCCCCTGTGGAAGCCCGAAATCGATCCGGCTTACTACGCCGAGTCCGTGGACATGGAGAAGATGCTGGCCGGGATGCGGGCGCTGGTGGAGATCGGGAAGTCCGGTCCGCTCGCGCGGTACCTGGACAAGCCGTTCCTGCCGGAGCGCCACGACCTGACCGACAGCGAACTGGCCGACTACGTGCGCGAGAAGACGCAGACGCTGTACCACCCTGTCGGGACCTGCTCGATGGGAACGGGCGAGAACGCCGTCGTCGACCCGTCGCTGAAGGTGCGCGGGGTGGACGGGCTGCGAGTGGTGGACGCGTCGGTGATGCCCGTGGTGCCGCGCGGGAACACGAACGCGCCGACGATCATGGTGGCGGAGAAGGCCGCGGACCTCATCCGGGGTTCGTGACGTTCCCTTTCACGCCTCCGTAAATGCTAGGAACGGTCCTTTCCTTGCAAATTTCGCAAGGAAAGGACCGTTCCTAGCACGAGGGGGTTGACAGGCGGCAGGTCAGCGTTTCCCGTGCAGCACCGTGATCAGCTTCGCCACCAGCGCGTCGGTCTTTTCCTTGCGGGAGAACGAGGTCAGCACGATCGGCGCGGTGAAGCGCTGCCGCGCGACGGCCTTCGGCCGGGCGAATTCGCGCAGGCCTTCCGGGCCGTGGATCCGGCCGAAGCCCGAGTCGCCGACGCCGCCGAAGGGCAGCGAAGCGATACCGGCGAAGGAAAGCGGCGCGTTGATCGACGTCATGCCGGTGCGCAGGCGGGCGGCCAGTTCCAGGCCGCGCGACTTCGAGAACACCGTCGAACCGAGGCCGTACTTCGTGTCGTTGGCCTTCTCGACGGCCTCGTCCATGTCGCGGACCTTGGCGATGGTGACGGTCGGGCCGAACGTCTCCTCCTTGACCGCCGAGGAGTCCTCCGGCACGTCGACGAGCACCGTCGGCTGCACGTAGCGGTCGCCGACCGCGTCGACGCCGCCGACCAGCGCCTTGCCGCCACGTTCGATGGCGTCCGCGATGTGGCGTTTGATCACCGCGAGCTGCGAAGGCATCGTCACCGGGCCGTACTGCGCGGCCGCGTCCGAACCGGCCCGCACGTCCTTCGACTTCTCGACGACCTTCGCGACGAACTCGTCGTGCACGCGTTCGTGGACGTACACGCGCTCGACACCGATGCAGGTCTGGCCCGAGTTGGAGAACGCGCCCCAGACGGTCGCGTCGGCGGCGGCCTCGAGGTCGGCGTCCGCGTCGACCAGGACCGCGTCCTTGCCGCCCGCCTCGATGATCACCGGGGTCAGCGTCTCGGCGGCCGCGGCCATGATCTTCTTGCCCGTGCCGGTCGAACCGGTGAAGGCGATCTTGTCGACGCCTCCGCTGACGAGCGATGCGCCGGTCTCGCCGAAGCCGGTGATCAGCTGCAGCACCGGCCATTCCGGGACGACCTCGTTGAAGGCGTCGACCAGCCATTTCCCGACGCCGGGTGTGTACTCGCTCGGCTTGAAGACGACGGCGTTGCCGGCGGCGAGGGCGTAGGCGATGGAGCCGAGCGGTGTGAACACCGGGTAGTTCCAGGGGCCGATCACGCCCACGACGCCGAGCGGCTGGTATTCGACCGTCGCCGCCTGGTTCGACATCATCAGCCCGGCCGCGCGGCGCTGCTTGCCGAGGATCTTGCGCGCGTGCTTGCCCGCCCACGCGATGTGCTCGATGGCGAGGACGCTCTCCAGCTGGGCGTCGGCGATCGGCTTCCCGGTCTCGTCGCGCACGACCTGGCACAGCTGCGGCAGCCTGCGGGTGATGACGCCCTTCCAGCGGCGCAGGCGTTCGGCGCGGCCGTCGAAGCCGAGCCCGGCCCACCATTCGGCGGCGTCCTTCGCGCGGGCGATGGCGGCGCGGACGTCCTCCCTGGTGTGCACCGGGTAGGTGCCCACGACCTCGTCGGTCGCCGGGCTGAGGGAATCGAAGGTCTCCCCCACGCTGTGCGCGGTCGGCTTCGGCTGGACTGCGGTCATCGACTTCTCCCGTGTCTCGGCTCAAAGCCCAGGCTACGACGTTACTGACGGCGTGCCAATAGCTCGCCTGGGGCGTGCCACCAGCATCGCACAGGAGACGAGGGCCGCAAGGACACCGAGGAGCGGGGCCAGCCAGACCGGCAGCACCCCGATCGCCAGCGAGCCCAGCCCGAAGCCCGACGCCTGCACGGTGAAGGCCAGCGAGAACCCCTCCGACCGGCGGCGTTCCGGCAGCAGCTTCTGCAGATTGACCGACGAGACGGCCATCAGCGGACCGGTGCAGAGCCCGATCAGCGCGACCCCGCCGAGCAGCCCGGCCCAGCCGAAGCCCGCCGAAACCACGATCCCGCCGAGCACGAAACCGGCAAGGAACAGCCGCGGATCGCCGGCCTTCCCCAGCGCCGCGTAGAGCGCGCTCCCGCCGAGGCTGGCGCCGCACAGCACCACGATGACGATCGCCGTCGCCGAGTCGGGTGCGCCGAGACGCTGGACGAGCGGCAGCAGGCCGACCTCGATGGTCGACAGCAGGAGCCCGACGGTGAACAATCCCGCCAGCCAGGGCACACAAGCGGCGACCGGGATCGACTGGCGCTCGACTGTCCTTTGTGGAGCCCTAGGGGCGTTTCGCCGAGGTACGAGCAACGCCGCGAGCAGCGCGACGACGGCCATCGCGAGAATCGGGACGACCGGACCGGACGTCGCCAGGAGCGCCACCAGCAGCGGTCCGCCGACGATGACCCCTTCGAGGATCATCGCGTCCACCGAAACCGCCCTGGGCAGTTCCTCGTCGGTCACCGTCGCGGCGAGCAGTGTCCGGAAACCGCCGTTCAACCCGCCCGCGACCAGCCCCGGCGGGATCGCCAGCGCGAGCAGCACCCAGTCCGGGGCTCCGGCGGAAGCGACCGCGGCCAGCAGGAACAGTCCCGCGGCGACCAGCGGAAGCAGCACGACGAGACCGCGCGCGGGGCCGACGCGGTCGAGCAGCCGTCCCGTCGGCACGGCGCCGACCATCTCGGCGGCGACGAAAACGGCCATCATGATCCCGCCGAGCCGGTACGAACCGGTCGTCGCGGTGGTCAGCACCGTGAAGGCCAGTGGCGCCATCATGCCGGGCAGCCGGTTCAGCTGCACCCCCGCCGACCAGCGCCAATACCCGGAATTACGCAGCAACGTCATGCCACGAACACTGCCGAACACAGTCTGGTGCCGACCATTGATTAGGGCATAGCCTAATCCGATGATCGAGCTGATCCTGACCGCCGAGAGCGCCAACCGCGTCCGCTTCGGCATCTCCCCGCTCGACGAGACCATGGGCGCGATGCAGACGCTGCTCGGACGGCGCGGGCATCCCAGTCATCTGCCATGGCTGCGCGAGGCCGCCGCGAAACTGCCGGACCTGCCCATCGACGGCTTCGCGAAGGTGATGAGCGCGCGGCACTACATCACCGACTTCCTCAGCCCGCCGCCGAGCGGGCCGGAGACCACCGCGTCCGCCCAGCTGGCCGAAATCCGCCGCACGCCACCGGAGCAGGTCGCGCACGAACTGTCCAAAGTAGACGCGGACCTGAGCGGCCTGCCCGAAGATCCCGGCGAGGCAAGGGATCTACTGGCCTGCCAGATGGAGATCGCCTGGACCGAGCTGGTCGAGCCGCACTGGCCACGGATGCGCCGCTTCCTCGTCGCCGACATCGAGGAGCGCTCGCGACGACTGGCCGCCGGCGGGATCGCACTGGTATGCGAAGACATCCACCCGCGCGTGCGGCTCGTCGACGACGTCCTGGTGATCGAGATGAAGGAACGCGGCCGCGTCCACCTCGACCGACGCGGATTGCTGCTGATCCCCGGCGTCTTCGCGTGGCCTTCGGTCGGGGTGATCACGATGGAGCCGTGGCAGCCTTCGCTGCTGTACCCGGCGCGCGGGGTGGCCGAACTCTGGTCGGATCCCGAACGCCCGCCCGACGCGCTCGCGGGAGTGCTCGGCCGGACGAAGGCCGCCTTGCTGACGACGCTCAACGAACCCGCGAGCACCACCGAACTGGCGCGCAGGCTGGGCTTCTCCGCGCCGACGGTCTCTCAGCATCTGACCGCGATGCGCGCGGCGGGCCTGCTCGACACGCGGCGGCGCGGCCGCGAAGTGCGCTACCTGCGCACCGAACTTGGCGACGCCCTGATCCGGGCATAGGCTGGAAATGACCGACCGCGAAGGAGAACCCTGATGCGTATTGTCCATTTTGGACACGCTTGCACCCTTCTGGAGACCGAGGGCGCGCGGATCCTGATCGACCCCGGCACCTTCTCGGCGGGCTTCGAAGGCGAGCGTGAGCTCGACGCCATCCTGATCACCCACCAGCATTTCGACCACCTCGACGTGGACAGGCTGCCCGCGCTGCTGGCGGCGAATCCCGGCGTGCGGCTGATCGTCGACCCCGGTTCCGCCGAGGCGGTGGGGAAGCTCGGCGCCGAGTTCCAGATCGCGAACCCCGGCGACGCCTTCGAAATCGGTTCCAGCGCCGTCAACGTCGTCGGCGGCCGGCACGCGGTGATCCACGAGGAGATCCCGGTGATCCCGAACGTCGGCTACCTCGTCGACCACGGCGCGTTCTACCACCCCGGCGACTCGTTCTTCGTGCCGGAACAGAAGATCGACGTCCTCGGCCTGCCCACCGGTGCCCCGTGGCTCAAGGCAGGCGAGGCGGTCGACTACCTGCGTGCGGTGTCGCCGCGCCTCGCCGTCCCGATCCACGAAGCCGTCCTGGCGCGGCCGCAGATGCACTACGGCCTGTTCACCAACCTCGCCCCGGAAGGCACCGAGGTGAAGGTGCTGGATGTCGGGGAGCCGGTGAAGCTCTAGCGGTAAGCCAGTTTCCGCACCAGGATCTCCGCCGGTCCCCGATACGACCGCCGGTGCATCAGGTACGCGACGACGACCGTCAGCAGCCACACGCCGAGCCCGCAGGCGGCCGCCACGAACGTCTCACCGCCCAGCCCCAGCATGAACGGCGGCGCGAGGATCAGCCACGCCACCGACTGGAACAGGTACGCGCTCAGCGTGCGCTGGCCGAGGGCGGAGATCGCGGTGACCACGACGCCGCGGCGTTTCTTCCCGACGGCCATGCCGATGAGACCGAACAGGCTGATGTAGCCGATCGCGCCGAACAGGCCCGCGCCCTCGTACATCAGCTTGGCGAGCCCGGCGGTTTCCTCGTCCATGCCGAGGTAGTCGCCGGCGAAGAGCCCCATCGGCAACGCGCCCGCGATCGCGACACCGAAGCCGCCGAACAGGCCGAAGAGGAGAAGCCTTCGATTCGGTTCCTCCAAGACGCGCTTCTTCGCGGCCCAAGCGCCCACCCAGACGAAGAGGATCGACGACAGCAGGATCGCCGTGGTCATCGGCCATTCCGTGAGCCGCTCGCGCACGGCGTCGCCGTACGTCGGCGCCAGGAAGGACGGGTCCTCGACGGAGGGGAACGCCGCCGCGCCGCCAGTGTTCCCGCTGATCACCAGGTACATCAGCACCGCGAGGTAGCAGAGGCCGAAGCACAGGTACAGCACCGGAAGCCGATAGAAACCCTTGCCACGCCTCAAAAGCAGCAGGGTGAACACCATGCCGATCACACCGTACGCGCCGAGCACGTCGCCGGAGAACAACAGCACCCCGTCGACAGCGCCGAACACCAGCAGCCACGCGTGACGGCGGAGCAGTACTCCGCGCGTCCGCGGCCACGGCTGCCCCAGCGCCTCCTGCCGATCGGCGAACTGCACGATCCCGTAGCCGAGCATCATGCCGAACAACGGCAGCGCGCACGCGTGGACGAGCACGAACAGCGCCACGAAGTACGGCCGTTCCAGGCCCTGCGGCGTCTGGTCGACGCCCGGCGTGTTGCCGAGGAAGACGCTCGCGGTATGCGCCAGCGCGACGAGCAGGAGCGCGAATCCCCTGGCCAGGTCCGGTGCGAGCACGCGCTCGCTCGTCGGTATCGATGTCATGGATCCCCCTTTAGTATCCAACGTACACTAATTAATGTCCGTCGGATACTAATGATGGGAGGGGCGCTTGTCAGCCGGCGTCGACGAGCGCGGCGATGCCGTTGAGGACGACGTCGAGACCGAAGTCGAAGTCGGAGTTCTGTTCGGAGCCACCGAGTCCCGAGGTCAGGAAGCCCGCGGCGTCGGGGAAACGCCCGGGGTCGATCAGCTCGGCGAGGCCCCTACCGTAGGCCTGCTCGGCCTGATCCTGGCTCAATCCACTGTCCTTCCTGCCCTCGGCGAGCTGGATGGCCTGCGCGCACGCGAGGCGGACGTACCCGCCGACCAGCACCAGGATTCCGCCTTTGGTGCCCCAGTCGAGACCGGTGTCGCGCAGCGTGCGCAGGATCGCGTCCATCCAGGCGACCGCGTGCGGGCCCGCCGGCGGACCGGAAAGCGGCAGCTCGACCAGCCACGGGTGCTTCATCAGGACATCGCGGTTGGCCTCGGCCAACGTGGTCAGCTCCGCCCGCCAATCGCCGGTGGGCTCCACCGGCGGCGGATCGCCGATGGCGAAGTCGGCCATCAGCTCCAGCAGCTCCGCCTTCGAACCGATGTGGCGGTACAGCGACATCTTCGTGACGCCCAGGTCCTTCGCCACACTCGCCAGCGTCACATTCACGACGCCTTCGCGATCGGCGAGGGCCACCGCGGCCGCCACGACACCGTCGATGTCGAGCACCGACGGCCTGCCGCGCGTCGGGCGCTCCGCTCGCCGCCAGAGCCGCAACAGCGTCGCCGGTGCGTCACCCTGGTCGGTCATCCCGACAATTTAACCCGCGTTCGCGAGAGCGAGCCGTAGGTGGTTCCGAAAGCGCGGTTCTCCAGCGAGACGTCGACCGCGTCGAGGAACGCCTGCCGCAGCCCCGGCCGGGCGAGGTCCGCCGCGTCGATGCCGAGCCGCACCAGCCCGCCGCGGCGCGCGGCCCTCGCGGCGGCCAGCACCAGCGCGAAACACCGGACGGTCTCCGTCCGGTGCGACGGCCCGCCGAACTCCTGCACCCTGGCTCGCTGGACCTGGCCGGACACCAGATCCCGCACCGAGACCAGATCCGCGCACAGCCGGAACCCGTGCTCACGAAGGGCCTGCAGGGTGCCCTCCGACGCGATCCAGCGCGGCGGCGCGAATCCGTCGACGGCCATGCCGTTGGCGTCGAGCGCCGCCTTCGCCGCGATCAGCCGCAGCCGCGCCTCATGCGCGGGAAGAGCCGCGAACTCGGCGCGTTTGCCCAGGTGGACGGCGCGATGGGTGGGTGGGATCCGGTGGTCGTAACCGTGCAGGAGGACGGAGTCGCCGTTCTCGCGGCGCGTCCGGATCCACTCGGTTACAGGGCCCTCGCCGGTCCTGGCGGCGTAGAGCACGGACATCGGGACCTTGCGCCGGTCGAGCTCGGCCGCGAGGTCGGCACAGCGGTGCAACGTCCGGGTGGTCACGCCGGACAGGGAAACCAGCAAACGTGCGTCCACGGTCCCCATTGCGCCAGCCCGGGCTTGCGGCGGACTGACAACGGGATGAACGCGGCCGGTCAGGCGGGCCAATCCTGCAGCGACCGGCCGGTGATGCGTTCGTACGACTCGATGTACCTCGCCCGCGTGGCGGCGACGATGTCCTCGGGCAAGGGTGGTGACCCCGGTCTGTCCCGGCGGTGCCAGCCGGACGCCGGACTGGTGAGCCAGTCCCGCAGCGGCTGCTTGTCGAACGAAGGCTGCGGGCTGTCCGGCGCGTAGCCGCCGGCAGGCCAGTAACGCGACGAATCCGGGGTCAGGACCTCGTCGGCGAGCACGAGGTTCCCCTCACGGTCGATGCCGAATTCGAGCTTCGTGTCCGCGAGCAGGATGCCGCGTTCGGCGGCGAACTCCGCGCCCCGGCGATACACCGCCAACGTCGCCTCCCGGACTTCCTCGGCCCGCTCGCGGCCGAGCTGCCCGACCACGTCGGAGAAGGCGATGTTCTCGTCGTGCGAGCCGCGGTCGGCCTTGGTCGCGGGGGTGAAGATGGGTTCGGGGAGCCGGGAGGAATCGGTCAGGCCAGGAGGAAGTTCGACGCCGCAAACCGTGCCGCGCGCGCGATAATCGGCGAGACCGGTACCGGTGAGATAACCGCGGGCGACGGCTTCGAACGGCAGCATCGCCAGCCGCCGCACCAGCAGCGCGCGGCCGCGGACCTCGGCGGGGATGCGTTCGTCTTCGTAGGAGACCAGGTGGTTGGGGAGGACATCGGAGAGCAGGGAGAACCAGAACACGCTCATCGCGGTGAGCACTCGCCCTTTGTCCGGGATGGGCGTGTCGAAGACGACGTCGTAGGCGGAGATCCGGTCCGAAGTGACGAGCAGCAGATGCTCGTCATCGACGGCGTAGAGCTCACGGATCTTGCCGGCGGCGATCTTCGGGTATTCGAGCGTCGTCACGGCTGCACCCTAGCGATCAAGGATGATGGCTGATCATGCCGATCCACTGCGTTTCGTTCACGACCGACTACGGACTGTGCGACGGTTTCGTGGCCGCGTGCCACGGGGTGATCGCGCGGATCGCGCCGTCCGTCCGGGTGATCGACGTGAGCCACGGGATCCCTCCGCAGCAGGTCAGGACCGGCGCCGAGGTACTCGCCCAGACCGTGCCGTACCTGCCGGAGTCCGTCCATCTCGCCGTCGTGGATCCCGGCGTCGGCACGGCGCGGCGCGGCGTCGTGGTGGTCACTGAACGCGGAATGCTCGTCGGCCCGGACAACGGGCTCCTCATTCCCGCCGCCGAAACACTCAGCGGGGTGATAGCCGCGTACGAACTAGCGGCACCGGATTACCGCCTTCCGGTGACTTCGTCGACGTTCCACGGTCGCGATGTCTTCGCCCCCGCGGTGGCGCATCTCGCGCTCGGGGTCGCTCCGGAGGAGTTCGGGCCGCGCGTCGACGACCTCGTGCGGCTGCCGGACCCGTTCGTCGCGGTGTTCCCCGGCAAACTGGTGACCGAGGTGCTCACGGTCGACCACTTCGGCAACGTCCAGCTGGCCGCGAGCCCCGCCGACCTCGAACTGGCCGGGCTGTCCGGCACGGTCTCGGTCAGCAGCGAACACGTCCTGGTGAAAGCGCTGATCGGCGACACCTTCGGCACGGTGCCGCCGGGCCGGAACGTGCTCTACACCGATTCCGCGGGACGGCTCGCGGTCGCCGTGAACGGCGGCTCGGCGTCGGCCGTGCTCGGGCTGGGGCCCGCCCAGGAGTGCACGATCACCTCGTCGCCGACGGACACCTGACCCGGCCCGGTCACCGCCATCTTGATCCCGAACGAGACGCCGCCCTCCGGTTCGCGGCGGTAGTCGGCGAGCGAACGGATCGGCTCGGGACCGGCCTTCTTTCCGGTGTCCTGGTCGACCATCGGCACCGTGCAGCGGACGCAGACCTTGGCGTACCCGAGTTCGAGGCCGCCGGCGGCGAGCGAGCGGACGTCGTCCTCGCGGTGCGCCTCCGGCCAGCCCGCGACGACGATGTTGGGCCGGAATCGGTCCATCGGCACGGCTTCGGCTCCGCGTGACGCGATCCGCTCGTTCAGACCGTCCAAAGAGGACTCGGAGGTGAGCAGGATCGCGTGCGCGTCGGCGAAGGCCGCGGTGCCGGGGATCTCGCCGTTGGTGACGCGCTCGTGCTCCGGCGTGAGCCCGACGAGCACCGACGGCAGGCCGAGGACGTCGGAGAACCACTCGGCGGCCTCGTCACCTTGGTGGACGCCCTTGCCCTGCCAGGTGAACGTCGCCGCGGAATGCCGCGGGCCGTCGGCGACCGTCTCGACCAGGAGATCTTCGACGCCGGGAGCGGCGAGCCGCAGACGGGCGCCGTCGCCGGTCACCTCGGCCCGGATCGAGGCCATCACCGGCTGCTTCCGCTGGCTACGGAACTCGCCGTCGGCCGACACGACCATCCAGGCACGGTCGAACCTGAGGCCCGCCGGGGTGACGTCGGCCGTTTTCACCGACGTCCCCGCGCAGCCCTTGACGGGGTAATAGACCAGCTTCGCCACTCTCGCCATGACCGCAGGTTAGCGAGTCAGACCTCGTGAGTGGTAAGCGACGGTTCGCGGCTTCGGTACAGGTGGTCGTGAGTGGCGAGGATGAGCGGGCTGCTGCTTCAGTGCTTCCGATGGGGCCGCCGTCGAGCCCTTATGTCGTGAAGGGCCCCTTTGAGACCTTCAACGTCTCAAAGGGGCCCTTCACGACATCCCCACGACCGCGAAAACTCACGTGAGCGCCTGACTGGAGGCCTTCAGGTACTCAGGGAGGGCCTTCGCGCGCAACTGTTGTGACTGCTGGTGCTTGTGGGGCGAACGTGGCGGTCACCGAGTCCGTGCTGGGGGATCAACCGCAGCCGGAACCCACGTAGATACCTAAGGCACTCTTGGCTCTAACCCGATCGCCACGGCCGACCCCAACCGGTTCACAGCACCTGCGACAGGAACCTCTGAAGCCGCTCGCTACGCGGAGCGTCGAAGATTGCCTCCGGAGCCCCCTGTTCGACGATCTTCCCGTCGTCCATGAACGCGACCTCGTCGGCGACGCCGCGCGCGAACCCCATCTCGTGGGTGACCACGAGCAGCGTCAGGCCGCGCTCGGCAAGCCCCGCCATCAGGGTGAGGACGCCCTTGACCAGCTCCGGGTCCAGCGCGCTGGTCGCCTCGTCGAACAGCATGACCTCGGGCTCCATGGCGAGCGCACGCGCGATCGCGACCCGCTGCTGCTGCCCGCCCGAGAGCGCGCTCGGCCGGTACGGCGCCTTGTCGGCGAGGCCGACCTCGGCGAGCCGGGCGTGCGCGATCTCCGCGGCCTCCGCCTTGCCGAGTTTGCGGACGCTGCGCAGCGGCAGGGTGATGTTGTCCAGCACGCTGCGATGCCCGAACAGGTTGAAGTGCTGGAACACCATCCCGACCCGCTGGCGCAGCGCGTCCGGATCGGACGAGATGACGCTCTCGCCGCCCAGCAGCAGGTCGCCCGAATCCGGCTCTTGTAGCCGGTTCACACAGCGCAGCAGGGTCGATTTGCCGGAACCGGACGGCCCGATGACGCAGGTCGTGCGGCCCTTCTCGACCTTGAGATTCACCCCCTTCAACACTTCGAGGGTGCCGAAGGAGACATGGATGTCGCGGAGTTCGACGCTCGAAGAACGTACGGCGGTCGTCATGACATCGGCACCTTTCCGCTGTTCAGGAGGCCCAGTTCGCCGCCGTCGTCGTCGACGCGGATCTTCCTGCCGGTGCGCAGCTTCTTGTCGATGTAGTTGACCAGATGCGTCAGCGGCACGGTGATCACCAGGTAGAAGAACCCGGCCGCGACCAACGGCGACAGGTTCCCGGTGTTGGCCGCGAGGTCCTGCCCGATCCGGAACAGGTCACGCTGCTCGGCGAGGAAGCCGAGGAAGTACACCAGGCTGGAGTCCTTGATCAGCGCGATGAACTGGTTCACCAGCGCGGGCAGCACCCGCCGCACGCCCTGCGGGATGACGACGAGCGTCATCGCCTTGGTGTAGCTCATGCCCAGCGCGCGGCTGGCCTCCATCTGTCCTTTTTCGACACTCTGGATGCCGGCGCGGAAGATCTCGCCGATGTAGGCGGCCGCGATCAGGCTGAGCGCCAGAATGCCGAGCGGGTAGGTGTTCCTCGCCATCGACGGGATGAGGATCCCGCCGCCCTGCCCGATCACCAGGATGGTCAGGATCGCGGGCAGGCCGCGGAAGATGTCGGTGTACACCCGGGCGGGCCAGCGCAGCCACACCTTGCTGGACAGGCCCATCGTGGCCAGCACCATGCCGAGCACGGTGCCGATCAGCGCCGAGAACACCGACATGATCAGCGTGTTCAGCAGGCCGGTCCCGAGGAGGTCCGGGAAGACCTCCCAGATGTACTCCCAATTCAGGAAGGTGTTGAGGAAATCGTCCACTTACTTCTGCCCGGCCTTGAATTCCACGGGCACCGGCGCGTTCGGTTCGAACCGCCGGTGCACCCTTTCCCATGTCCCGTCGGCGATGACCGCCTTGAGACCCGCGTTGATCTTGCCCGCGAGTTCGGTGTTGCCCTTCTTCACGGCGAATCCGTGCGGGATGGTCGTGGTGATCGCCTTGACCACCTTGAGCTTCGAGTCCGGGTTCTTCGCCGCGTAGTCCTCGGCGGTCGCCTGGTCGAAGATCGCGCCGTCGATCGCGCCCGATTTGAGCGCGGCCAGTGTCGCGGCGTCCTGCGGGAACCGCACGGCCTGCGCGGCGGGCGCGTTGGCCGCCAGCCAGCTGTCCGACACCGTGCCCTGGACGACACCGATCCGCTTGCCCGCCAACGAGTTCTCGTCGGTGATGCCGACGCCCTCGCGGGTCTCGATGCCGAGTGACTGGTAGTTGTACGGCGCCGAGAAGTCGACCGTCCTACGGCGTTCGTCGGTCTGCGAGATACCGGAACTGCCGATGTCGAACTTGCCGTTCGCGACCTGGCTCAGCAGGGCCGAGAATTCCGTGGAGACGAACTCGAGCTTCAGGTTCTGGTGCGCGGCGATGGCCTTCAGCAGCTCGTTGTCGAAGCCGGTGAACACGCCGTTTTCCTGATAGGCGTTGGGTTTCGAGTCGCTGAGGGTGCCGACGCGCAGCGTGTTGCCGCTCGCGTTCTCGCCGCCGCCGCACGCCGCCAGCACCGCCACAAGGGCTGCACCGACGACGGCGGCGAGTGACTTCTTCATCGTGATCCTCACGCCTTGAACTGATCCGGGACCGGGGCCGTCGGCAGGAACTTCTCGTGCAGTTTGACCCAGGTGCCGTCGGCGATGACCTGCTTCAGGCCCTCGTTGATCTTGGTGAGCAGCTCCGCGTTGCCCTTCTTCACCGCGAAGCCGTGGGGCACGTCGGTGGTGAAGGACTTGACGATCTTGAGCTTCACGTCGGCGCTGTCCTTGACGTTCGTCTCGGCGATCGCCTGGTCGAGGACGTAGGCGTCGACGGCACCGCTCTTGAGCGCGGCCAGCGCCGGGGCGTACCCGGGGAAGCGCACGGCCTGCGCGTCCGGCACGGTCGAGGTCAGCCACTTGTCGCCGACGGTCGCCTGGATGACCGCGACCCGCTTGCCGGACAAGGCCTTCTCGTCGGTGATCGGCGAGCCGTCCTTGGTCTGGATACTCATCACTTCGAAGTTGTACGGGCTGGAGAAGTCGACGTTCTTCTTGCGCTCGTCGGTCTGCGCGATGGCCGAGCTGCCGATGTCGAACTGGTTGTTCGCGACCTGGCCCAGCAGCGACGAGAAGTCGGTCGAGGCGAACTCGAGCTTCAGGTTCTGCTTGGCGGCGATGGCCTTGAGCAACTCGTTGTCGAAGCCGGTGTAGTTGCCGTTCTCGACGTAGATGTTCGGCGGCGCGTCGCTCAGCGTCCCGACGCGCAGGGTCTTCTCGGTGGCGGACTCGCCGCCACCGCAGGCGGCGAGCACGGCGACGAGGCCGGCGGCCAGCGTGGTGAGGAAGGCTTTCTTCATGGTGTTCAGACCCCCGCGTTCTGGACGGGCAGGCCGGGGCCGCCCTTTTCGAGTTCCTTGGGCAGCGGCTCGGTCTTGAAGAACTGAGCGTGCAGGCGGGCGACGGTGCCGTCCGCCACGGCCTTCGCGAGGCCGTCGTTGAGCTTCTTCAGCAGGTCCTTGTTGTCCTTGCGGACGGCGAACGCGGACGGCGTGTCCTTGGTCTCGACGGTGTAGCCGAACTCCAGCGGCACGCCCGGATTCTGATCGATGTACTTCTGCCCGATGTCCTTCGGCACGACCCACCCGTCCAGGCTGCCCGCTTTCAGCTGCGCGAAACCCGCGTTGTAGTCGGGGAAGCGCACGACGTTGGCGCCGGGCACCTTGCCGGTGGCGAAGTCGTCCTGGACGGACGCCTGCACGACGCCGAGCCGCTTGCCGTTGAAGGCGCCGACGTCCTTGAGGGCAGCGCCCTTCTTGGTGAGGATCGTGGTGAACCCGGTGCTGTAGCCGTTGCTGAACGCGACGGTCTTCTTGCGGGCCTCGGTGGTGGAGATCGTGGAGCTGCCGATGTCGAACTTGTTGGTGGCGACGGCGGCCAGCAGGCCGGCGAACTCGGTGCCGACGAACTCGACCTCGAAGCCCTCGCGCTTCGCGATGTCGCGCAGCAGTTCGTTGTCGTAGCCGGTGAAGGTGCCGTTCTCCAGGTAGATGGACGGCGGCGCGTCGGTCAGGGTGCCGACCCGCAGCTTCTGGGCGGTCGAGCCCGCGTCACCGGAGCCGCAGGCGGCGAGGGCGAGGGTGGCCGCTCCGGCCGTGACGACGGCGACGAATTTCGACAGCGTGGATCTCATCGCTTCTTCCGTGGGGTTCGGCGCGCAGGGCGCGATACAAACACGCCAGGCCGCCTCATGGGCGGCCTGGCGCTCCGGGTTCAGCGATCGAGATTAGGCATTTCGCCCGATCGAGTAACTTCGTCTCACTCTGTGAACGCCCCGCGGTGGGGCTGATCACAGGTCAGAGGATCGGGGCCGGCGAGTAGTTCGCCGCCTCCGGGAAACGCGCCAGGACGCCTTCGACACGCGACGCGATCGCGGCCACCTGGCGGGGCGCGACACCGGTGAACGAGATCCGGTCGGCGAGGAGTTTGTCCAGCTCACCGCGGTCGAGCGGGATGCGTTCGTCGGCGGCGAGCCGGTCGAGGAGGTCGTTCTCCGCGAGCCCCCGCTCCCGCATCGCGAGCGCGACGCCGACGGCGTTCTCCTTGATCGCCTCGTGAGCGGTTTCACGCCCGACCCCCGCGCGGACCGAGGCCATGAGCACCTTGGTGGTCGCGAGGAACGGCAGATAGCGATCGAGCTCACGCGAAATGACCGCCGGGAAGGCGCCGAACTCGGCCAGCACCGTGAGGAACGTCTCCAGCAGACCGTCGAGCGCGAAGAACGCGTCGGGCAGCGCGACCCGGCGGACGACGGAGTCGGACACGTCGCCTTCGTTCCACTGGTCGCCGGCGAGCTCGCCGATCATCGACAGGTAGCCGCGCAGCACCACGGCGAGCCCGTTGACCCGCTCGCACGAACGCGTGTTCATCTTGTGCGGCATGGCCGACGAGCCGACCTGGCCCGGTTTGAAGCCCTCGGTGACCAGTTCGTGGCCCGCCATCAGGCGGATCGTCTTCGCCAGGCTCGACGGCGCCGCGGCCAGCTGGACCACGGTGGACAGCACGTCGAAGTCGAGCGAGCGCGGGTACACCTGGCCGACGCTGGTGAACACGTTCTCGAAGCCGAGGTGGGCCGCGACCCGCGACTCCAGTTCGTCCAAAGTGGACTCGTCACCGAGCAGGTCGAGCATGTCCTGCGCGGTGCCGACCGGGCCCTTGATGCCGCGCAGCGGGTACCGCTCGATCAGGTTCTCGAGCCGGTCGAACGCGACGAGCAGTTCGTCGGCGGCGGTGGCGAACCGCTTGCCAAGGGTCGTCGCCTGCGCGGCGACGTTGTGCGAACGGCCCGCCATCACCGTGTCGGCGTGTTCGACCGCGATCGCGGCGAGCCGGGCGAGCACCGCGCCGACCCGCGAGCGCACCAGCTCGAGCGAGCGCCGCACCTGCAGCTGCTCGACGTTCTCGGTGAGGTCACGCGACGTCATGCCCTTGTGGACGTGTTCGTGTCCGGCGAGCGCGTTGAACTCCTCGATGCGGGCCTTCACGTCGTGCCGGGTGACGCGCTCGCGCGCGGCGATCGAGTCGAGGTCGACCTGCTCCAGCACGCGTTCGTAGTCGGCGACGACACCGTCCGGCACCTCGACGCCGAGGTCGGCCTGCGCGCGGAGCACGGCGAGCCAGAGCTCGCGCTCCAGCACGACCTTGCGTTCCGGGGACCACAGTTCGACCAGCTCAGGCGAGGCGTAGCGGCCGGCGAGCACGTTGGGGATGCGGGGCTTGTCCGTCACGCGGCCAGACTAACCCCCCGCAATTCGTCACCTACTTGCGCCACAAAACGCTCGCCCCGAACGCAAGTAGGTGACTAATCGCGGGGGTCGAGGGCGCGTTGGAGCATGCGCGAGGCGGCGGCACGAGGCTCCGGGTCGACCTCGATCAGCGCGTTGACCACGGCGCCGTCGACGAGGGCGACCAGCCGCTCCAGTTCGACGGTGGCCACAGGGGTGCCGGAGCGCGCGAAGATCTCGTGAAGCAGCTCGTACAGCTGCGCGGACAGCGTCCGCATCAGGGGCCGAAGGTACGGGCGACGGCCTGTCCCGACGAGGCGTTCGTAGCGCAGAAGGACCGCTTCGGCGTCGGCCTCGCGATCCGGGCGAAGCGGCCCGAGGAGCATGTCCAGCACCAGGTCGACGGTGGCCTCGACACCGCGGTTGCGGGTCGCCAGCTCGTCGAGGCGCTGCCGTCCGGTCTCCAATTCCACCTTCGCGTGGTGTTCCACGGCGGCGGTGACGAGCTCGTCGAGCGAATCGAAGTAGTACGTCGTCGAGGCCAGCGGCAGCCCGGCGCGTTCGGCGACCGCACGATGCCGCACGGCGTCGAATCCGCCCTCGGCCAGCAACGACGCGGCGGCCTCGATGAGCTCGGCACGGCGTCGCTCACCCTTCGGCGTTGTCGCTGCGGCGGTCATGGCGGGCTATTTTGCCAGGTCGGTCAGTAGCGGGCGGCGAGCACGCCGACAAGCCTGTCGACGTCGGACTCGGAGAAGGCGGGCCTGCCCGAGCCGTCGCCGAGGCTCACCACGACCACCAGCGAACCCTTGCCGGTGGTCCGCTGCGCGCTGGACGCGCCGGCCGGCAGCGACGGGACGGCCGCGCCCGCGGGGAAGACCGCCGCGGAGACCGTGCCGCCGGGCACTTGGAACCCCGCGGACCTGGCTCCCGTCGTACAGATGTCGCCGGGCGTCGACTTGGCGACATCCACGGGGACCGGGAGCTCGCCAGCGAGGGCGGTGGCGAGCTCCCGGTCCACCTGGTCGCACCCGTAGGTGCCTTCGGCCGTCATCTGGCCGGTCCTCTCTGGCCCGTCGCCCCCCTGCTGAGGCGGCGGGTTCGAGAAGTTCGAGGGGTCCCCGCTGTCAAGAGGACGTGCGGACGCGGCCCCGGGTTGCCCGGCGGTCGCCGCTTCTTGATCGGATTTGGCCCCGCTCCCCAGCTGGAGGTCGGTTCCGCCGAGCACGCCGAACATGCCCGCTCCGGCCAAGACCAAAACCACCGCACTACAGGCCACCGCGATACCGTTTCGGCGTCGGGCAGTGGCGCGTTTGGAGGCGCGGACGACGTCGGAAGTGTCGAAGGTCGGCGACGGCGCGTCGCCGGGGGCGTCACGGAACAACGCCTTCAGGTCATTCTCGTCCATCCCGTGCCACCTCCTCCTTCTCCATGACCTGCCTGAGGTTCGCCAGCCCCCGCGCGGTCTGGCTCTTCACGTTTCCTTCGCTGCACCCGAGGGCCTTCGCCGCCGCACCGACGTCGAGCCCCTCGAAGAACCGCAGCACCAGCACGGCCCGCTGTTTCGGGGGCACTTCGCGCAACGCGGCCAGCAGGTGTTCCCTGGTGACGACCTGTTCGCCGAGGTCGAAGCCGTCCTGCGGCGGTTCGGGCAGCTCTTCGGTCTGCCACTCCCGCCGCCACGGCCGCCTCGACTCGTCGATGGCCGCCCTTACCAGCGTCTTCCGCATGTAGGCGTCGGTCGCCGCCCGTTCTCTGATCTTCTTCCACCTCCGGTGCAGCGCGACGAACGCCGTCTGCGCGAGATCGTCCGCGCGATGCCAGTCACCGCAGAGCATGTACGCGGTCCTGCGCACGGAGTCCCGCTTCGCGGCGAAGTACTCCGCGAACTCTTGTTCGTCGCGCTGGTTCACGCGGGTTTTGTCTCCGCTCTTGCCTCGTCGGTGGGTAGGACGGAACCGGGGGCGTCCACGGTTGCATGAGCGGGCGCGGGGGACCAGCCGGGGAGGAGATTCATGGCGGGCCCGACGATGTGATGTGATCGTACCGTGACCTCGCGCTCTCTCCCGTTGATCGATTTCCGCTCCGACACCGTGACCCGGCCGGACGACGTCATGCGCCAGGCGATGGCGGATGCCGAGGTCGGCGACAACGTCCTCGACGGCGATCCGACCGTCGGCGCGCTGGAACAGCGCGCCGCGAAACTGCTCGGCATGCCCGCGGCGCTCTGGACGCCGAGCGGGACCATGGCGAACCTGATCGCGTTGAGCATCCATCTCCAGCGTGGCGACCGGTTCCTCGCGCCGCGCGGCGCGCACGTGATCACCGACGAACTCGGTTCCGCCGCCTGGCTCGCGGGTGGCATGCCGGAGCCGCTGGAGCACGACGCCGGACCGGGACGGCCGACGCCCGAATCGCTTTCGGCCGCGATCGGCAACCCGCGCGGGCCGTACTACGCGCTGCACACCCCGCTGCTGTGCCTGGAGAACACGCACAACTCCGCGGGCGGCGCCGTCACTCCGCCGGACGAGCACGCGCGACTCGTCGCGGTGGCGAAGGAGGCCGGGCTGACCGTGCACCTCGACGGTGCCCGCCTCTGGCACGCGGCCGTCGCGCTGGAGGTCCCGCCCGCGGCGCTCACGGTCGGCGTCGACACCGTCTCCGCCTGCTTCTCCAAGGGGCTCGGCGCACCCGTCGGCTCGGTGGTGGCGGGCAGCCCGGAGTTCATCGGGAAGGCGCGGCGGATGCGTCAGATGCTCGGCGGCGGCATCCGCCAGGGCGGTGTGCTGGCCGCGGCCTGCATGGTCGCGCTGGACCGTGTCGGCGATCTTGCCGAGACCCACGAGAACGCCACACGGCTCGCGACCGGGCTCGCCGAGCACGGCTGGGAGGTCAACACTCCCGACACCAACATCGTGCAGGTCACCGCGCCCGACCTCGAAGGACGGCTGGCGTGGCTGGCCGGGCTCGGCATCCGGACGCTGCCCAGTTCGGGCAAGATCCGCTTCGTGGCGCACCGGGACCTCTCGGCGGCCGACATCGAAGAAACCCTTCAACGCATCAAGACCGGGGGCTGAACGTGAACTGGATCGTCTTCGACTACGGCGACGTCATCAGCGCGCACACCGACGCGCTGCCCACACTGGCCAAGGCCTTCGACCGCGAAGTCGCCGACTTCGAACCGCACTACTGGGCCGAACGGGACCGGTACGACTCCGGCGGCTCGGATCTCGAGTACTGGCAGAGCGTCGGCCGCGCGCTGGATTTCCCGGTCGACAAGGCCTTCGCCGACGAACTGACCAGCATCGACGTCACCGGCTGGACACACGTCGAACCGGACGTTCTCGATCTGCTGGAAGGACTGCACGAAGCGGGCGCGGCACTCGCGCTGCTCTCGAACGCTTCGTCGACCTTCGGACGCTGGGTGCGCGAGCAGGAATGGGCGAACCTGTTCCGCGTGAAGCTCTTCTCCGGCGACCTGGGCTGTATGAAGCCCGACGCGAAGATCTACCGGATCCTGCTCGCCGAACTCGGCGCCGAGCCGGCCGACTGCCTGTTCTTCGACGACCGACAGTCCAATGTGGACGGTGCGCGCGCGGTGGGGATGAAGGCGGAACGCTGGGTCGGCGTGACAACAGCGAAATCTGCTTTCGGCTCTTCGGAGGAATAATTCACCCTCGCCGCTCATCCGCTTACGCGGGGTGAAGCGGATGACCTAAGCTGGTTCGCGTCCCGAACCGAGATTTCCCACGGTAGGTGCCCATGCCTGGTCCAGACGGCCGGCGGCCGCTCGTGCCCGTCGATTTCGATCGGCCGAGTATCGCGCGGGTCTTCGACGCGCTCATGGGCGGCCAGGACAACTACGAGGCCGACCGGGTCGTGCTGCGGCAGGTCCTGGAACTCGCGCCGGATGCCAGGGTCATGGCCAAGGAGGTCCGGCACTGGCTGGTCCGGACGGTGCGGTACCTGACCGACCGGGAAGGCATCGACCAGTTCCTCGACCTCGGTTCCGGCTTCCCGACCTCGGACAACACGCATCAGGTCGCGCAGCGGTACAACCCCGAGGCGCGGGTCGTCTACGTCGACCACGATCCGGTGGTCCAGGCGCACGGCCGCGCGATGCTCGCGGCGAACGACTTCGCACATATGGCGGCCGCCGACCTCACCAAACCGGACGAGGTCATCGAGGAACTCGCGCGCACCCACCGGCTGGAATTCGAGCGACCGGTCGGGTTGATCCTGTGTGCGATCGTCCACCACATCCAGGACCTCGACGAGGCGCGGAAAATCGTCCGCGCCTACGTCGACGCGCTGGCCCCAGGCTCGTTCGTCGCACTGCTGCACCAGCACAATCCCGCCGACGGCACCGAAGCCGCCGACATCGCGACGTCACTCGAAAAACGCTTCAACGGCACAGGGCTGGACACCCTGCACCGGACGCGCGAGGAGATCGAGTCGTTCTTCGAGGGAGTCGACCTCATGGAGCCCGGGCTGACGTACCCGCACCTGTGGTGGCCCGACGGCCCGCGCTTCACCCCGCCTTCGCCCGTGAATTTCACGTCGCTCGGCGGGGTGGCGCGTAAGCCTTAGCGGCGAAGCTGCTTCGGGGTGCCCTTGCCCTTGATGGCGCCGTACGCGGCCGTGCCGAGGAAGACCGCGCCGCCGATGATGGCGATCCAAAAGACGGCCTTCACGAGGAAACCGAGCACGGAACCGAGCACCATGAAGGCCACCCAAGCCAGAATCAGGCCGCCGACGATCTTCCAGAACATGGCATCCTCCGATTGCCTCACCGTGCCCGAGCGGGCCCGGTGAGTCCAGGTTGTCAGGCGGGAGTCGTGAGCGCCTTCTTTCCGGCTAACGTTCAGGGAGAACTCCGGGTTCCCCCTGAACTGTGAGCCAGTCGCCCAGCCTGCGGACGCCCTCGTCGATGTCCTCGCGCGAGCCCGCGAAGGAGAACCGGACGAACCGGCCACCGTCGACAGGATCGAAGTCGATACCCGGGGCGATCGCGACACCGGTCTCGGCGAGGAGCCGCTGGCACCAACTAAGACTGTCGTTCGTGTACGCGGAGACGTCGGCGTAGGCGTAGAAGGCGCCTTCGGCCGGCGCGAGCCTGTCGATGCCGATGCCCTTGAGACCGCTGAAGAGCACGTCGCGGTTGGCCCGGTAACGCTCGACATGGCCATCGGCCTCCGCGTACCCCTCCGGAGTGAACGCGGCGATCGCGGCGTGCTGCGAGACCGCGGGCGGGCAGATGGTGAAGTTGCCGGTCAGGACGTCGATCGCGCGATGCAGCCGCTGGGGCGCGAGCATCCAGCCGAGCCGCCAGCCCGTCATGGCGAAATACTTCGAGAACGAACCCAGGACGAGCGCTTCGTGGCCGTACTGCCAGGCGCAATCGAGCCCGGCGCCGTAGGAGATCCCGTGGTAGATCTCGTCGCTGATCAACTGCACGCCGCGTGACGCGCACCAGCCGCTGATCGCGGCCAGTTCACCCCGCGGCAGGACGGTGCCGGTGGGGTTGCTCGGACTGGCCACGATCAGTCCCTTGATCGGCCCCAGTTCGTCGAGCAACGCGACGGTGGGCTGGAAGTTCGTCCCCGCCCCGGTGGCGAACTCGACCACCTCGCAACCGAGCACCTTCAGCAGGTTGCGGTAGGCCGGGTAGCCGGGGCGCGCCATCGCGACCCGGTCACCGGCCTCGAAGGCGCTGAGGAACGAGAGCAGGAAGCCGCCGGAGGAACCGGTCGTGATGATGACGTCCTGCGGGCTCACGTCGACCGGATACGTGCGGTTGTAGTGCGCCGCGACGGCCTCACGCAGTTCCGGGACGCCGAGTTGCTCGGTGTAGCCGAGGGTGTGGTCCTTCAGTGCCCGCTGCGCGGCCTCGAGCACGGGGCGCGGCGCGGGCGCGGACGGCTGCCCCGCGAGCAGCGGGACGAGGTCGCCGTGGCTGCGCTGCCGGGCCTGCGCTGCCGAAAGGACGTCCATGACGTGGAACGGCGGGACGTCGGAACGTGTTGCGGGACCAGGGAAAGACATGGGGGTGAGGCTAGCTCGTGGTCGGTACAGGTGGTCGTGAGTGGCGATTCGGGTTAGAACCCGAATCGCCACTCACGACCACCGCGACCACCGCGACCGCTAGTAGCCCTGGTAACCGCCGCCACCGGCCATGGACTTCAGCCCCGGGTGCCCCTCGAAGCCGCCGTACCGCGAGAACGTGTACCGGACGCCCGCGATGATGTTGTCCACCGGGTTGTAGATGTCGTCGTGCCCGGGAAGCTTGTGCGCGTTGAAGGTCGGGTCGATGCACTGCATCAAACCCTTCGACGGCGTGCCCTTCGCCGCGTTGGAGTCCCAGTCGTTGATGGCGTTGGGGTTACCGCCGGACTCCTTCTCGATGATCGTCCAGATCTTCTGGATGTCCGCCTCGGTCACGGGGATCCCGGCGGCCTGCAGGATCTTGATGGCCTCCTGGATCCACTGCTGGACGTTGCCCGGCGGCGTCGTCGACGGCGGACCGCCGCTGGGGCCGAGGCCGCCGCCCCCACCGCCGCCGCCTCCTCCGCCTCCGCCTCCACCGCCGCCACCGCCACCGCCGGTATGGAGACCGCCGGTGCGCTTGGGGACGCTGCCGTCCTTGCCGGGCATCGGGACCGTCGCGTAGCCACCGCCCTCGATGTCCTTCTTCATCAGCTGCTGCGACTTGCTGATCAACCCGTCCGCCTGAGTCAACAGCCCGGTGATGCTTTCGGCGGCCGAACTGGCGGTCTTCTGGTTGGCGGCATTCGCCGCGGTGATGATCTGTTCCGCGGTCGGATTCGGCGGCTGGATCTTTTTGTCCGGATCCGCCGCGTCGGCCGCTTGCTTACGAGCCGCCGCGACCTTCGGCGTCTCCGTGTCGATGCACGTCTGGATGGTCTTCTGCGCCGTCTTGGCGGCGTCGTCGATCTTGCCTTTGATGTCGCTCAGCTGGACTTGGAGTTCGCCGAGGTCCTTGCTGATCTCCTCCAGGTGCCCCTTGACCCGGTCGCCCGCGGAGGTGATCTGTTTGACGTAATCGAAGAAGGCGTCGGCGGCGGGACCTTTCCAGACACCGCCGTTCAACGCGTCGGTCGACGACTTCAGCGAGGCACTGTGGTCGCCTGCCTGCGACGCGGCGGCGTGGAACTGATCCGCGGCCTTCTGAATGGCTTCCGGCTTGATGCCCTCGACTTGTTTGGCCTTGTCCGTGACCTGTGACCAGTTCGGCGGGAAGTCAATATCGCCCACAACGCCCCCTAGAAATCAGGCCCGCCGGGGCCGGCTTTCGTGTGCTCACTGCTTGCCGTGCTCGTGCAGCTTCAGATTGTCCACGTGCACGGCTTCGGTCTCCTGGATCAAGCCGGCGGCCTTCCGCAGCACGAAGGCGGTGGCCTCCATCAGCTTTCCGGCGGAATCGAACTCGTTGTGCACGCCGTCCTTGAAGGAGCCCACGGCGCCGTGGACGTCACCCGAACCGCCCATCGCCCCGAACGGGCTTTCCTTTTCGTCGTCGACGCCGGTGACCTGCTTCTTGGACTTTTCGAACTCGTCCTTGAGCCTTTCCACCTGACCGGCGGCGATCCCCATCGACTCCGGGTCGTACACAGGCACGGTTCGTCATCCCCTTCACGGAAAACTCGTATCGCCTCCGATCAGACGCGCTGCCGATCAGGACGGTTCCCGCGCATACTTTAAGACCTCGGCAGTGGGCCGTGTGCGTATCCACGCCAACTTCCACCCCGCCGATTTCGACTTCGTGAACAGTCGAATCGGGCGAATCAGAAATCGGCGACTTCCCGGATCCGCGTCGCCAGCAGCTGGTTGTCCGCCGGGGTGATGGTCGCCCAATCCCGTCCGTCCCGGTTCCGCGCGACCTGGAACAGGTACCGTCCCGCGTCCGTGTCGTAGAAGGCGACCACACTTTCCGCGCGGCGGGGGCGGCCATCGCGGCCCGCGCGTTCGACACCGAACTGGCCACGCGCCTCCTGGCCGAGCAGCATGCCCGCCACCTCTTGGGCCTGCCACAGTGGCACGTCCAGGTCTTCCAGGGCGGTGACCATTGCTTTCGCGTCGCCGCGGGCGGCGGCGTCGGCATCGCGGAGGATGTCGTGCGGGATGCTGACCGACTGGCCGACGCCGGGACCGAGATCGCCCGCGACCGAGACGGCGGCCTCGGCGAGGGAGCTCTCCCTGGCGGGGATCAGCCACACCTGGCCGGAGTCGATCACGCCGAGCAACGCCTGGTTGCCGACGCTGACCGCCTGGCCCTTGATCTCGCGGTCGGTCCACACCCAGACGTCGATCGCGACCCTGGGGTGCGCGAACAGGTTCAGCATGTCGACCAGTTCGCCCGACGCCTGGTGTCCCCGCGCGAGCCCTCGCGCGCGCAGGGATTCCCAGGCCTCTTCGATCAGTGCCGCCCGCTCCGTGTGGGTCGTTCCGGGACTCGGCACGTCGAGTGCGACATGGCGGCGGGGCAGCCGTTCGGCTTCCCAGAGCATTTCGAACTCGAGTGCGGACAGCACCAGGCTGCCGTTGTCGTTCGGCACAGGTTCAGCGCGCTTCGGGGTTGCCGTGGTCACCGATCACGTCGGGCGACACCATGCGCTCGTCCGTGAACAGGTCCTTGTCGTCGACGCCGTAACGCCTGATGTGCTCCGCATCGTCTTCGACGTCCTGAGTGGCCGCACGTTCCATGAACTTCGACTCCGGCTTCGGCTGTTTCGCGCCGATCTTCTCCGAACGCTTCATGGCCTCTTCTTCGGGAAGCTCGCCGATCGGCAGCTGACGGGTCGGCTTCCCGCCGCCTTCCTGACGAGGACGGCGGTCGCGTTCCTTGTCACCGCTCAGTGCCCCACCCGCGACTCCGGCGCCGAGCGCGGCGGCACCCGCACCGAGGTCGCCGGCCGCCGGGCCGGTGATCTTCGGGACGGCGGGGAAGCCGCGGCCGGATTCATTGCCGGGAGCCAACGGCGTCTGCGGTCCGGCGCCGACCGAACGGCCCTTGCCGAGCGCCTGGTCACCACCGGCGCCACCGCCGACGTTGCCGAAGACACCGGGGCCGGAACTGGAGCCGGGGCCCTTGCCGAGAGCGCTGTCGGCACCGGGCCCGGTGCCGAACGACTTGACGGCGGGCTGCGCCGACGTGGTGCTGTTCGGCGGCACGCTGCCGGTGGACGGGCCCGGCGGGACGCCCGGGGTGTTCGGCGCACCCGGCGGGATGAACGGCGGCGTGGCGGGCGAGCCGGTGACCGGGTACGACGGCCTGCCCTGTTCCGGCTGCGGAGCGGGCCGGTTCGGCGTCACCCAGCCACTGCCCGGTGCGGGTACCGGCCTCGAAGTGCCGGACGGCGTGGTCGGAGCCGCGGCCGCCGGAGCGGTGACACTGGAGTGGGGCGCCGACGCGCCGGTCTTGCGGGCCACACCGCCGCCCATCGCGACGCCGTAGGCCGGGGTCGGGGCGTCGTAGGACGGCGCCTTCGGATTGCTGACGGGCTGCACGACCGGCGGCACGTACTTCGACTCGACGGCGGCCGACGCGGGTCGCACACTGCCGTCCGGAGTGAGCTCGGTGGCCGTGCCCGCGAGGTCGAGCGCGCCGGAACCGCCGCCCACTCCGGCGGCGGTGGTGGTCTGGGACAGGTTCATCGCCTGCGGGTCGGCCAAGGTGTCGGTCGACAGCAGGTTCTCACCGCTCGTCTTGGCGTAGTCGTTCAACGCCTCCTGCGCCTGCGCCCGGGCGTTGTTCGCGGCGCCGACGCTCTTGGCGTGGTCGGTCTCGAACCCGATGAGGCTCAGCACGACGTCGCCGACGGTCAACCCGCCGGCGCCCTTCCGGACCACTTCCGGATCCGGGAGCTTGTGCAACGTCCGGTTGAAGGCCTCACCCTGGGCGAAGATCATCTCCGCGGAGTGCGAGACCTTCGAGTTCGCGTCCTGGGAAAAGCCCGCCTGCTCGGTGAACACCTGGCCGGCGGCGCCACCCGCCTCGCTCTGCCATTCCACGCCGAGCTTGCCCAGCTCGTCGCGCAGTGTCTTGTCGGTGTCGGCGAGCGCGCCCGCCACGGCCTTCAGCGCGTCGACGGCGATGCCGATGCTGCCGGTGCCGTCACCGCTGCGGAAGCGTTCGATCTCGGTCGCGATCCCGGTGTCGGTGTAGCCGTCGAACCGAAGATCGCGGAGCCTGCCCGCGAGGTCGGAAACGTTCACGCCGCCCTCCCTAGTTGCGTGCTTTCAAGGTCTGCAAAGCCGAATCGGCCGCCCGTGCGGACATTTCGCACAGCTGCGGCATGGTGAACCCACCGGCGGTGACGGCGACTGCCCGCACCGCCAGCGTCTGTCCTCGAGCGACACCGACGAGCGTTTCGCAGTCACCCGGCGTCCCGCCGTCACGGTGGTTCTTGATGGCGGGGAACCCGCCGACCGCCGTCGGTTCCGTGGTCATGCTGTTCTTGCGGCGCTTGCCGGTGAACCACTCTTCGACGTCCGCGGTGATCGTGCGGACGTAGTAGCTGTGGAAGGGCTGCGCGGCGTCCGCGTCGAGGACACAGGTCGGACCGTCGATCGGTTCCGCGGCCGCGCGCGGTTTGCTGTTGATCTTGAGCTGATCGAGCTGGGGATCGGTGAGCAGGGCACACGGATCGACGCCCTGCAGGCTCAACTCGGCGGGCCTGGCAGGCAGCGCGGACGCCTTGGCGCCCTGCGTGACCGAAGCCAGCGCGGGCTCGTCGGGAAACGCCTGGCCGCCCGTCCCCGTGGTGCATCCGGCCAGCGCGAGGGTGAGCACTCCGCCGGACACCAGCACACGGGGCCTACGCCCGGTGAACACCACGGTCCCCGAACGCGGCGGCCTTGTCCGCATCACTGGTCTTGTACTCCTTGGCCGCCGTGCGGAGCTGGTTGACCAGGCTCCGCAGACCGGCCACGTACGCCCGGACCTGCGCGGCGTACGACTGGTCGCCATCGGCCACGAGTTCGTTCCAGACACCGGTCGCCTGCGTGCTCACGGTGTCGTTGGCCGGGGTGTCGATGCGCAGCTGGTCGAGCCGCGTCATGAGCTTGTCCTGCAACGCGTCGATCTGCTCTTCGACGATCTTCGCCACTTCGAGCAGCTTCGACGGGTCGACTCTGATGTCGGCCACCGACGGTGGCGTCGGGACCGCCGACGTGAGGTCCTGGACCTTGTCCGATACTGCCATTCCCCACCCCTTGGACACTGCGCACGGTGACCGTTCGTCCCGCCTGAGGCTACCAACGCGGATGTATCGGCTGCCTAAGCTTTGCGGGAAATACCGGGTTGGACGCACCCGGAACCGCGACGGTTCCGCCGGGAATTCACGAGACCGGGGTGGCGATCTCTCCCTTGGCCGCGAGCAGGGCGATGTCGGTGCGGTGATGCGAGCCGGCCAGGTGGACCTTCTCGACCGTCGCGTAGGCGTCCTTGCGGGCGGCCTTCAGGTTCTTGCCGGTGCCGACGACCGACAGCACACGGCCGCCGGAGGAGACCACGGCGCCGTCGTCGCGGCGCCGGGTGCCGGCGTGGAGCACGCCTTCGAGCTCACCACCGGTGATGACGTCGCCGGTCCTCGGCTTGCCGGGGTAACCGTCCGCGGCCAGCACGACGGTGACCGCCGCGCCCGAATCCCAGTCCAGCGGCGGCAGGTCGGCGAGCTTGCCGGTCGCCGTCGCGTGCAGGACCTTGCCGAGCGGGCTGCGCAGCAGCGCCAGGACGACCTGGGTCTCCGGGTCGCCGAACCGGCAGTTGAATTCGATGACCTGCGGGCCCTCGGAAGTCAGCGCGAGACCGGCGTAGAGCAGACCGGAGAAAGTGGCGCCGCGGTTGTCGAGCTCGTCGACCACGGGCTGGACGATCCGCTCGACGACGTCGTCGACCAGGTCCTTCGGCGCCCACGGCAACGGCGCGTACGCCCCCATACCGCCGGTGTTGGGACCCGCGTCGCCGTCGCCGACGCGCTTGAAGTCCTGCGCGGGCAGCATCGGGACGACCGTGCGGCCGTCGACGAAGCAGAAGAGAGATGCCTCCGGGCCGTCGAGGAAGGACTCGAGGAGCACGGGGTGTCCGCCGTCGAGCAGCATCAGGGCGTGCTTGCGCGCGACATCGACGTCCGTGGTGACCACGACGCCCTTGCCCGCGGCGAGGCCGTCGTCCTTGACCACCCAAGTGGGACCGAAACGGCCGAGCGCGGCGTCGAGGCGGGCCGGGTTGTCGACGACCTCACAGTGCGCCGTCGGCACCTTCGCGGCCGCCATGACGTCCTTCGCGAACGCCTTGGAGCCCTCGATCCTGGCCGCGGACGCGGACGGGCCGAAGCAGGCGATGCCCGCCTTCCGGACCGCGTCGGCGACACCCGCCACCAGCGGGACCTCGGGGCCGACCACCACCAGGTCCGCCTGCCATTGCTTGGCGAGGGCGGCGACCGATTCGGGATCGGCCGCGTCCACGCCGAGCTGCTCGGCCACCGAAGAGGTGCCGGCATTGCCCGGGGCACAAGCCAGCGCGGTGACGGAAGGGTCTTCCGCGACCGCGAGGACGAGTGCATGCTCACGGGCGCCGGACCCGATTACCAGTACGCGCACGACGCACAGGGTAACCGTGCCGGAGACGACCTGTTGGCGGAGCCACGTGAAACCCGCCCCGGCCGGAGGCCCCGCCATCGTGGCGGCGGGGCACCATGACGTCTGACCTGCGAAAACACGAACCTGCCCCGGCGACGCGATCGCGGTCGCGGGTTCACCGATCGACACAGTCCGAACACGTCGCGTCCTCGAGCGGGTGGTTCCATCCGGCGTTCACCCGGCGGTCAGCGCTCCGCCGGTCCGTCTTCGCCGATCGGACGCCTCCTGCGTCAAGGGTTGCGCGGTACCCCGAGTTCAAGCGAAAGAGGTCAACCACCATGCGAAAGCGCCTGGGCGTGCTCGCCCTGTCCGGACTCGCCGTACTCAGCGTCACAGGGCTGGCAGGCGCCGCCGAGCCGAGCGCCCAAGATGTGTCGGCGCTGGCGAAGGGCCACGATGGGCCGGTGATCGTCGGACATCGCGGCGCCCCCGGCTACCGCCCGGAGCACACGCTCGCCTCGTATGAGCTCGCCTACCGCCAGGGCGTCGACTGGGTCGACGTCGACCTCGTGCCCACCAAGGACGGCCAGCTGGTCGCCCGGCACGAGAACGAGATCGGCGGGACCACCGACGTCGCGAAGCACCCCGAGTTCGCGAACCGGAAGACGACGAAGGTCATCGACGGCGCGTCGTTCACCGGCTGGTTCACCGAGGACTTCACCCTCGCCGAGCTGAAGACCCTGCGCGCCACCGAGCGGATCCCGCAGCTGCGGCCGAACAACAGGATCTACGACGGCCGCTACCAGATCGCCACCTACCAGGAGGTGCTCGACCTGACGCGCCGGCTGGGCCGCGAACTGCGCCGTGAGCTGGGGACGTACCCGGAGATCAAGCACTCGACGTACTTCTCTTCGATCAAGAACCCGACCGAGCCGAAGCTCGTCGAGCTGATCAAGCGCAACGGGCTCAACCACCCGAAGGCGCCGGTGATCATCCAGTCGTTCGAGGTGTCGAACCTGATCGCGCTTTCGCGTCAGGTGCGGGTGCCGCTGCTGCAGCTGACCTCCGCGACCGGCGCTCCGGCCGACTTCGTCGCGAAGGGCGACCCGCGGACGTACGCCGACCTCGTCACGCCTGCGGGCCTGAAGGAGATCTCGAAGTACGCGGACTACCTGGGCCCGGAGAAGGCGCAGGTCATCCCGGTGGTGAACGGCGCGCTGGGACAGCCGACCAAGCTGGTCGCCGACGCGCACCAGGCCGGGCTGAAGGTCGGGCCGTACACGTTCCGCAACGAGAACAACTTCCTCCCGCAGAACCTGCGCTCGTCGGCGAACCCCGCCGAGTACGGCAACGCGTTCGCCGAGCAGGAGGCGTTCCTCAAGGCGGGCGTCGACGGCTACTTCGCCGACCACCCGGACACGGCGCTGGAGGCTGTGAAGGCTTTCCGGGGGCGCTGAGTTCTCGGGGTCGTGAGTGGCGATTCGGGTTCTAACCCGCTTTACCGCTCACGAGGGTTCGACCGGCTCGGCACCAGTGACCTTGCCCTCCCGAGGTACGTGAAGGACCCCTTCCTTGCGCCTGGCGCAAGGAAGGGGTCCTTCATGCACTCGGCAAGGTGTGAAGGATGCCTTCACGCGCCACTGTTGTGACTGCTGGTGCCTGTGGGGCCAACGTGGTGATGCCCGAGTCCGTGAAGGACTCCTTGAGGGACCCAGAGTCCCTCAAGGAGTCCTTCACGGACCGGGCCTGGCACCAACCCACAGCCGGAACCACGTAGGCACCTAAGACACCCTTGGCTCTAACCCGAATCGCCACTCACGACCAACCTGACCCGGGCTCTCTGCTCGCGTCACCGTCCTCGCCCTGCGGCGGCGAGTGCCATGAAAGGTCCTTTCCTTGCAAAATTTGCAAGGAAAGGACCTTTCATGGCGTCCGGAGGGGGTGCGGTCTTGACGGGACCTTGACATCCGCAGGTCGGCGGGCCTAATTTCGGCGGATCTCAATGGTCTGTCCGCATACCTTTTAAGTGGGTGCCCGATGGATGTCTCAGACAAGCAGGCCGAACCCGCCGACGAAGACAGTGCCCGGCTCCACCAGCTCGGCTACGCGCAGGAACTCCGGCGCACGATGTCGACCTTCTCGAACTTCGCTGTCTCCTTCACGATCATCTCGATCCTCTCCGGCTGCCTGACCCTCTACGGGTTCGGCATGAAGACCGGCGGGCCCGCCGCGATGATCTGGGGCTGGCCGCTGGTCGGCCTGTTCGTCATCCTCGTCGGACTGGGCATGGCGGAGGTCTGTTCCAGCTATCCGACCGCGGGCGGCCTCTACTACTGGGCCGCGAAGCTCGCGCCGAGCAACGGCGCGGCGTGGTCGTGGTTCACCGGCTGGTTCAACCTCATCGGGCAGATCGCCGTCACCGCCGGGATCGACTTCGGCGCCGCGCTGTTCCTCAACGCCTTCCTCGACCTGCAGTTCGGCTTCGCGGCGACGCCGGGCCACACGATCCTGCTGCTGGGGATCATCCTCGTGATCCACGGGCTGCTGAACACCTTCGGCGTCAAGATCGTGGCACTGCTGAACAGCATCAGCGTGTGGTGGCATCTGGTGGGCGTGCTGGTGATCGTCGGGGTGCTGATCGTCGTTCCCGAGAAGCACCAGGACGCGTCCTTCGTCTTCGGCGAGTTCGTGAACAAGACCGGCTGGGCTTCACCGGTTTACGTCTTCTTACTGGGGCTCCTCGTCGCGCAGTACACGTTGACCGGCTACGACGCCTCGGCACATATGACCGAGGAGACCAAGAACGCGGCGAAGGCCGGGCCGCGCGGCATCATCAACTCGATCCTCGTCTCACTGGTCGCCGGCTGGGTCCTGCTGATCGGCCTCACGTTCGCCATTCAGGACTACGACGGCGCCGTCGGCTCCGCGACCGGGGTGCCGCCCGCGCAGATCTTCATCGACGCGACCGGCGCGACGACCGGCAAGTTCCTCCTGCTGATCTGTATCGGCGCGCAGCTGTTCTGCGGGATGGCGTCGGTGACCGCGAACTCGCGGATGATCTACGCCTTCGCCCGTGACGGCGCGATCCCGGGTTCGAAGTTCTGGCACCGCATCAACAAGCGCACCCAGACGCCGACCAACGCGGTGTGGCTGGCCGCGGGCGGCGCGTTCCTGCTCGCCCTGCCATATCTGTGGAGCCAAACCGCCTACGCGGCGGTGACCTCGATCGCCGTCGTCGGCCTCTACGTGGCCTATGTGATCCCGGTGTTCCTGCGGGTGCGCAAGGGCGACGACTTCGAACCCGGACCGTGGAACCTCGGCCGTTGGGGCAAGCTCATCGGGACCATCGCGACCGTCTGGGTGTGCTTCATCTTCGTACTGTTCATGCTCCCGCAGGGATCACCGATCACCATCGACAGTTTCAACTACACGCCTATCGCCTTCCTCGTCGTACTCGGTGGTGCGGCGGTGTGGTGGTTCGTCTCGGCCCGCAAGTGGTTCACGGGCCCGAAGGTGCAGGGTTCCGAAGCGGAACTCGCCGCCGTGGAAAGGGAACTCAAGGAGCTGGGGTAGCGGCCTCCCGGGAGCGGCCGGCGCGGACTCCGGTCACCGCGGCCGCTCCCAACGCCCCCACTGCGGCGAAGGCGTAGAAACCCCACGGGTACGCGATTCCGGCGGTCAGCAGCGCGCCGCCGAGGATCGGGCCGCTGATCGCGCCGACGCGGCCGACGCCCGCCGCCCAGCCGATTCCGGTGGCGCGTTGCCAATCCGGGTACGTCTTGCCGATGTAGGCGTAGACGAGCACCTGCGCACTGAACACGAACCCGCCGGTGAGGAACACGGCCACGTACAAACCGACCGCGGGCAGCTTCACGCTCAGCAGGGCCAGGAACAGCGCCGCGCCGAGGAACCAGAAGATCACCGCCGGCCGCACGCCGACCTTGTCCGCCACCCGGCCCGCGACGAGCAGGCCGACGACGCCGCCCAGGTTCAGCGTGAGCAGCAGCCCGAGCGCCGCGCCCAGCGGATAGCCTGCCTGGCGCATGATCTCCGGCAGCCAGGTGTTGAGCCCGTAGACCAGCAGCAGTCCCATGAACGACGTCACCCAGAACGCGATGGTGGCGCGCAGGAGCCCGCCTCGGAACAACCCGCCGACAACTTGTGTCGCCGACTTCTCTTGCGTGTCCCGCACCCGCTCGAAGGATTCGGATTCGGGCAGGTACTTGATCATCAGCGGTACCAGCACGAGCGCCGGCAGCGCGCCCGCGACGAACATCGCACGCCAGCCGAGCGGCTGGATCAGCCAGATGCCGAGCAGGGCGGTGAGCACCGCGCCGACGTGATAGCCGGTCATCACCGTGGTGGTCGCGCTGCTGCCCTTCCCCTTGCGGGCGTACTCGGTGACCAGCGCGATCGCCGTCGGGAGACAACCGCCGAGACCGAGCCCGGCGAGGAAGCGGAACAGCCCGAAGAAGAACGCGGAAGGCGCGATCGCGCAAAGCGCGGTGCACACCGAGAAGGCGGTGACCGCGATGATCAGCGCCTTGCGGCGGCCGATGACGTCGGTGATCGTGCCGATCGCCATCGCGCCGATCATCATGCCGATCAGGCCGAACGTCGAGATCACCGACGCCGTGCCCGGCGTCAGCCCCCAGACGTGGTCACGGAGCAACGCGGGCAGCACCGTGCCCAGGACGACCAGGTCGAATCCGTCGAGCAGTACCGCCGTCCAGGCGAGTGGAACCACCCACGAACGGGCCGCGGCAGTGGGCATGGGGACCTCCAGCTGTGTTCGCAATGCGCACGAGTATGCACAATCCGAACGCTGTGAGCAAGGCCACGGGTACCCTGGATGTCAGGAAAGGGGCGTTCAAGACGAAAATGTCCTGAACGCCCCTTTCCTGACACGGGGTCAACGCTTGACGAGGTCTCCGAGGACGCTCCAGGTACGAAGCCGCTCTTCGCTGTTCCGGATGCCGCTCTGCGTCGCGACCACCTCGGTCGCCCCGGCGTCGAAGTACCGCCGGATCTCGGCCGCGACGGTCTCCTCGTCCCCGGCGATCACCAGCTCACCGGCGGAATCCACGCCCTGGGCGTCGAAGACCGCCCGGTAGGACGGGATGTCGCGGAAGAACGCGTACTGCCGGTCGACCTGGGCGCGGACGGCGTCGGGATCGTCGGTCACGACGACCGGGACCATCGCGATGATCCGCGGCGCCGGACGACCGGCGGCTGCCTTGGTGATCTCCGGGACGATCCCCTCGGAAAGGGCTTTGGGCCCAGCGAGGAACGGGATCGTGCCGTCGGCGAGTTCGCCGGTGACGCGCAGCGCCTGCCGTCCCATCGCGGCGATGATCACCGGGATGTCCGAAGACCCGGCGACAGAAAGCGAAGCCGCGAAGCCCTTGGCCTGCGCCCGAACAGTCTCGCCTTGGAAGTCGACTTCGCCGCCGTCGAGTACCTGACGGAGGATCGTCAGGTACTCGCGAAGGTGCTTGATCGGCGACGGGTACTCGATGCCGTACGCCGGTTCGAGCCAGTTCTTCGCGCCGGTTCCGAGGCCGAGGACGAACCGGCCCCCGGTGGCGGCCTGCGCCGTCTGCGCGAGACCGGTGATCAGCAACGGATGTCGCGGGTAGATCGGGACGACGCCGGTCCCGACGGTGATTCCCGGGACCGCACGGCCGGCGAGGGCGGCGACGGTGATCGCGTCGTGCTCCATCTGCTGGGAGAACCAGACGGACGTCAGGCCCGCGTCGGCGGCCTGCCGGGTCTGCGTGACGAGTTCATCGACGATGTTGACGGCGTCCGCGGTGTCCCCGGACGGGAGTGCCACTCCGATGGTCATGTTCAACGCCAACCGCGCCGTCGAAAGGATATTTCGCCGTTCACCAGATGAGATCACGCGCGCGGTCGCGCGGGTTGCCGCACCCTGGGCGGCGTCCGACACCTCGATCCTGGAGAGACCCGATGTCGCTGACCGATGTCATCGAAGGAACCAAGACCGCCGTCGACGCCGACCCGCGCAACGCCGCCGTCTCGTTCAGCGTCGCCAACGCGCTGAACCCCGGAACCGCGACGCGGGTGGACGTGCGGGTGCGGGACCACTCGTTCGCCGTCGACGAACCCGCCGCGCTCGGCGGCACCGACACCGCGGCGAACCCGGTCGAATACGCGCTCGCCGCGCTGGGCTCGTGCCAGGTGATCACGTACCAGTTCTGGGCGGCGAAGCTCGGTGTGCCACTCGAAGGTGTGCAGGTGACCGTGGACGGTGACATCGACCTTCACGGATTCTTCGGGTTCTCGGAGACTCGCCCCGGCTTCGGCGATGTGCGGGTCTCGGTGGAGCTGAGCGGGCCCGCGGGGGCGGAGGTCTACGAGGACCTGAAGCGGCAGGTCGACGAGCACTGCCCGGTGCTGGACCTGTTCCGGAACCCGACGCCGGTGAAGACCTCGCTCGCCTGAGACGCCATGAAAGGCCCCTTCATTGCAAAATTTGCAATGAAGGGGCCTTTCATGGCACGTGTAAGGGGGTCAGACGAACTCGTGACGCACGATCGTCTGCTCCCGGCCCGGTCCGACGCCGATCGCCGAGATCCGCGCGCCCGAGAGCTCTTCGAGCCGCTCGACGTAGGCGCGCGCATTCGCCGGCAGCTCTTCGAAGGTGCGGCAGCCCGAGATGTCCTCGAACCAGCCCGGCAGCTCTTCGTAGATCGGCAGCGCGTGGTGCACGTCGGTCTGCGTCATCGGCATGTCGTAGGTACGGAAGCCGTCGACCTCGTAGCCGACGCACACCGGCACCTTCTCCAGCCCGGACAGCACGTCCAGTTTGGTGAGGAAGTAGTCGGTGATGCCGTTGACCCGCACCGCGTAGCGCGCGATGACGGCGTCGAACCAGCCGGTGCGCCGCGAGCGGCCGGTGGTGACGCCGAACTCGCCGCCCTGTTTGCGCAGGTACTCGCCGGACTCGTCGTCCAGCTCGGTCGGGAACGGGCCGGAGCCGACGCGCGTGGTGTAGGCCTTGAGGATGCCCAGCACGGTGCCGATCTTGCCGGGGCCGATGCCCGAACCCGCGCTCGCGCCGCCGGAGGTCGGGTTCGACGACGTCACGAACGGGTACGTGCCGTGATCGACGTCGAGCAGGGTGCCCTGCGAGCCTTCGAGCAGCACGGTCTCGCCGCGTTCGAGGGCCTGGTTCAGCTGAAGGCGCGTGTCGGCGATGCGGTGCGCGAACTTCTCGCCCGCGGCCAGCACCTCGTCGGCGACCTGGTCGGCGTCGAGCGCCTTGCGGTTGTAGACCTTGACCAGCACCTGGTTCTTGAACTCCAGTGCCGACTCGACCTTCTGCCGGAAGATCTTCTCGTCGAGCAGGTCCTGCACGCGGACGCCGACGCGGGCGATCTTGTCCTGGTAGCAGGGGCCGATGCCGCGGCCGGTGGTGCCGATCTTGCGGCTGCCGAGGTAACGCTCGGTGACCTTATCGATCGCCACGTGGTACGGCATGATCAAGTGCGCGTCGGCGGAGATCAGCAGTTTGCTGGTGTCGACGTCGCGTTCCTCCAGCCCGGCGAGTTCGTCGAGCAGCACGCCCGGGTCGATGACGACGCCGTTGCCGATGACGTTGGTGACGCCCGGCGTGAGGATCCCGGACGGGATCAGGTGGAGGGCGAAGTTCTGCCCGTCGGGAAGGACTACGGTGTGGCCCGCGTTGTTACCGCCTTGGTAACGCACGATCCACTGGACGCGGTCGCCGAGCAGGTCGGTGGCCTTGCCCTTGCCCTCGTCCCCCCATTGGGCCCCGATCAGCACGATGGCCGGCATGTGACACTCCAGGTGTTCGGCGACTTGTGGTTTGGCGCTGGTAAATGCCGGTGCATGAGCGTAACGGAGGGCCTTCGGGTGCGCGGAATAGTGGTGGTCTGTCCCGAGGGCGAGCCCACACTCCCGGAGATCGACGACGTCGAAATGGTGCGCGTTCCGAGCCGCCCTGGCAAGGCGGATATCGACCCCTTGCTGGGGGAACACGATCACCTGGTGGTCGCGGGCACCGACGCGGACCTCGCGGCCGTCGCGCTGCGGCTGTTACGAAAAGAACAGCTCTCGGGCGTGTCGCTCGGATTCGTGCCGTCGTCGCCGGACTCCGACGTCGCCCGCATCTGGAGCCTGCCGACGCAGCCGCTGCGTGCCCTCTCGCTCGCCCTCCGTGGTGAGGTCGATCCGGTGCCGCTGATCCGCGACGACAACGGCGGGGTGCTGGTCGGGCGAGGGGTGCTCGGGATGATCCGCGGGGTGGCCTACTGCGACGAGCACACCGTCCTGCGCGGGCCCGCGCGCTCGATCGAGGTCGAGCCGGACGCTAGCGGGCCGGGGCTGATGGTCCGGGTGACCAAGGGGACGCTGTTCAAACGGCCTTCGACGCAGTACGCGCGGGCGTTCCAGCTCGGCTGCATCCCGACCCAGCCGAGCAGCGACGGCGTCGTCCATCCACGCGCGATGAGCCGCTGGACCTGGTATCGGCACACCGAGGACCTCCGGCTGGTCCGCGGCCTGGACTAGGCCGTGTCCGGTAAGTCATGTTCGCGGTCTTCGCGCCCAGGTGGTCCTTGACGGCACGGGCGGATGCGGCCGAGTGCGACCCGGTACGAGGCCGATCCGCCCGCACCGCCAGGAACCACCTGGATCACGAAGCCCATCGAACAGACTCACCGGACACGGCCTAGGCCGTTCGGCTCAGAACCATCAGCTGGACTTTCCGAAAATTTTTCGGCGGCGTACACCGGGTCCTACCTGCTCGTGACACCCTCCGTTCACGAATAGCCAGCAGAGTGTCATCCGATGGTGTTGCGTGGGTCATATCCGTCCCGCATGGTGACCAGGTCCCCAAACCTGACACGGAGGCGGCAATATGCCAACCGCGCTTGCTGTTCGTCGCTCCTTCACTGTTCTCGCCGTCTCGGCGATCGTCTCGGCAGGCGTCGTCGGCGTCGCCGAAGCGACGCCCCCGGGCATCCCCTCGACCGACACCGCCAAGACCCAGCTCGCCGGGTTGACCGTCAAGCCGGACGGTTCGTCGACCGGGTACAGCCGCGACAAGTTCCCGCACTGGTCCGATCAGGGCAACAGCTGCAACACCCGTGAGGTCGTGCTGAAGCGGGACGGCACGAACGTCCAGCAGGACAGCAGCTGCGCCGCCGTCTCCGGCAGCTGGTTCAGCCCGTACGACGGCGCCACCTGGACCGCGGCGTCCGATGTGGACATCGACCACGTCGTGCCGCTGTCCGCCGCGTGGCGCACCGGGGCGTCGTCGTGGACCACCTCGCAGCGGCAGGCGTTCGCGAACGACCTCAGCGCGCCGCAGCTGATCGCCGTCACCGACAACGTCAACCAGGAGAAGGGCGACAAGTCGCCGGACGCCTGGAAGCCGCCGACCGTCGGCTACTGGTGCACCTACGCGAAGATGTGGACCACGGTGAAGTACAAGTACAAGCTCTCCATCAAGTCGGCGGAGAAGACCGCGCTGACGGACATGCTCAACCGCTGCTAGACCCCGTAAGTACATGAAGGCCCCCTTCCTTGCGCCTAGGTACATGAAGGGGGCCTTCACGTACTTTCAGTGCTGTCAAGCGGAAAGGTGGGACGTTTCGCGGGCTGGGAGCCGGACTCAGTATGTGGGCGGTCCTCAAGGTCGTGATTAGCGTGAATCGGGTAGGCGCAAGCAAAAGCGCCCCCCGTTCCCCGCTGGAGGCCACCCGGTGTCCCGTACCGCCGCCACTTCTTTACTCGCGCTCACCGCACTTTTCGTCACAGCCTGCTCTTCCGCGGGCGGTTCGACGGGTGCCGACGCCGGGCCGCCCAAACCCGGCGGCACGTTGCGCCTCGGGATCTCGTCGAGTCCGGACTGTGTCGATCCGCAGCAGGTCGGCACCAACGCTTCGCTCAACGTCGGCCGTCAGCTGGTCGATTCGCTGACCGACCAGGACCCGGCCACCGGTGAGATCAAGCCGTGGCTGGCCGAAAGGTGGGAGAGCAACGCGGATTCGACCGCGTTCACCTTCCACCTGCGCGACGGCGCGACCTTCTCCGACGGCAGCCCTGTCGACGCCGCCGCAGTCAAGACGAGCTTCGACGCGGTCAAGGCACTCGGCCCGAAATCGCAGCTCGGCTCCGGCTATCTGGCCGTCTACAAGGGAACGACGGTCGTCGACCCGAAGACGGTCAAGATCGGGTTCTCCGTTCCCAGCGCCCAGTTCCTCCAGGCCAGCTCGACGATGTCGCTCGGCGTACTCGCGCCCGCCGCGTACCGGAAGACCGCCGATCAGCGCTGCCAGGGCGACGGACTGATCGGCTCGGGCCCGTTCGTCTTCGAAAGCCTCAAGCAGAACCAGGAAATCGTCCTCGCCAAACGCAAGGGCTACCGCTGGGGTTCGTCGCTGTTCAAGCACCAGGGCGAGGCGTACCTCGACAAGATCGCCTACAAGATCGTGCCGGAACCCGGCGTGCGCACCGGAAGTCTCGCTTCCGCGCAGCTCGACGCCATCACCGACGTCCAGCCCGTCGACGAACCGCAGTTCACCGGCGACGGGTTCACCGAGCCCACCCGCCCGAATCCCGGTGTGGTGTTCAACCTGCACGCCAACGTCACGAAGGGCGTGCTCATCGACGAGAAGGTCCGCCAGGCGGTGGTCAAGGGCATCAACCGGCCCGAGGTCACGAACACCGTGCTGACACCGAACTACAAACCCGCCACCAGCATTCTCGGCTCGGCGACGCCGTTCTACACCGACCTGTCGTCGCTGCTCGCCTACGATCCCGCCGGGGCGACGTCGTTGCTGGAGAGCGCGGGCTGGCTGCCCGGCCCCGACGGGATCCGGACGAAGAACGGGCAGCGGCTGACCGCCAAGGTCGTCTTCTCCCTGGTGTTCAACCAGAACAAGAGCGTTCTCGAACTCGTCCAGCAGCAACTGCGGAAGATCGGCTTCGACCTTCAGATCGAGCAACGCACGACGGCCGAAAGCGTGCAGATCACGCAAAGCGGGAACTACGAGTACCTCTGGTACAACACCACCCGCGCGGATCCGGACATCCTGCGCAACCTGTTCTCCACCAAGGCGAACAACCGCAGCAAGCTGCCTGCGGAGAACCCGGTCGACGCGCCGCTCGACGCCCAGTCGTCCACTGTGGACCCCGCCAAGCGGAAGCCCGCGGCCGAGGCGGCCCAGCGTGCGATCATCGAGCGCGGCTACTCGGCTCCGGTGTTCGAGCTGACCCAGGTGCTGGCGCACGGGCCGAACGCGCACGGCGTCGGTTTCGAGGCGTCGTCCCGGTTGCAGCTGTTCGACGCCTGGGTGTCGGGCTCGTGAGGCGGTACCTGCTCCGGCGGATCCTGCAGGCGGTCTTCGTCCTGTGGGCCGCGTTCACCGTGTCGTTCGTGATCCTCTACCTCCTGCCGGGTGACGCGGTCAGCGCGAAGCTCGGCGGGGGCGAGGCCGGCCTTTCCGTGACGCCGGAACAACTGGCCGCGGCGAAGGCGGAGTACGGACTCGACGACCCGTTGCCACTCCAGTACGGAAAACGACTGCTCGCCGCGCTGCAAGGCGACTTCGGCCGCTCGATCGCCACCGGGGACGACGCCACGAACATGGTCGTCTCCGCCCTGCCACCGACGCTCGCGGTGACCGGATTCGCGCTGGTGCTCGCGATCCTGTTCGGGGGCGGGATCGCGATCGCGGGCACCGTCACCCGGCATCGCCGGCTGGGCAACCTCCTGCTCGCGTTGCCACCGCTGGGGATCTCACTGCCGTCGTTCTGGGTCGGCTTGGTGCTCATCCAGTTCTTTTCCTTCCAGCTCAAGCTGCTACCCGCGCTGGGCTCGAACGGCTTCGAGTCGCTGATCCTGCCCGCGATCACCCTCGCCATCCCGACCGGCGCGATCATCGGGCAGGTGCTGGCGAAGAGCCTCCGCACGCAACTCGCCGAGCCCTACGCCGAGATCGCGCTGGCCAAAGGGGCGAGCCGGTCGAGAGTCCACTTCGGACATCTCCTGCGCAACGCGGCGGTGCCCACGCTGACCATCGCCGGAGTGGTCGCGGGCAACCTGATCGCGGGCTCGGTGATCACCGAGACGGTGTTCTCCCGTGACGGCCTCGGGCGCGTGACGTCGTCGGCGGTCACCGCGCAGGACATCCCGGTGGTACAGGCGGTGATCGTGCTCGCCGCGCTGGTGTTCGTCGGCATCAACCTGCTCGTCGACCTCGTTTATCCGCTGCTGGACCCGCGGATCCGACACCGGGAGACGGCCGATGCCTGAGGTTCTCGTGCACACCAGGCGACCGGGCCTGCTCCTCGCGATCGCCGTCCTGGCCTTCGCTCTGCTGGCGGCGCTCGTCCCGGGCCTCTTCACCGGGCAGGACCCGCTCGCCGGTGTCCCCGCCGAGAAGATGCAGGGCCCTTCGATCGGCCACCTCTTCGGCACCGACGAAACCGGGCGGGACATCTTCGCGCGAGTGGTGCATGGCGCCGCGCTTTCGTTGCAGGCGACGGTGATCGCCGTCGTCGTCGCGCTCGTCGCCGGTTCTGCGCTCGGCCTGCTCGCCGGATTCCGGGGCGGCGCCCTCGATTCGGCGATCATGCGCTGCGTCGACGTCCTGCTGGCGATTCCCTCGATCCTGCTGTCGCTGGCGCTGGTCACGGCGCTCGGCTTCGGTACGACCAACGTCGCGATCGCCGTCGGTGTCGCGAATCTCGCGCAGTTCGCCCGGCTGATGCGCGCCGAAGTGTTACGTGTGCGCAGTGGCGTGTTCGTCGAGGCCGCCCGCGCGGGAGGCGTCCGCTGGACCGGGGTGCTCGGACGGCATGTGCTTCCCAACGCGCTCGGCCCGGTGCTCGCGCTCGCCACGCTCACCTTCGGCACCGCCGTACTGGAGGTGTCCGCGCTGAGCTTCCTCGGCTACGGCGCCACCCCGCCGACCCCGGAATGGGGCTCGCTCGTGGCGGGCGGGCGCGGCTTCCTCGCCACCGCCTGGTGGATGACGACCTTCCCCGGACTCACCGTCGCGGCCGTGGTGCTGTCCGCGAACCGGCTGTCCAGAGCCATCGAAGGAGACGTGCGATGAGCGACCTGCTCACCATCCGCGACCTGGCGGTTTCCTACAAGTCCGTCCCCGCCGTGGATGGCGTCTCGCTATCTGTCCACAAGGGACAGATCGTCGCGGTGGTCGGCGAGTCCGGCTCCGGCAAGAGCACGACGGCGCACGCGGCCATCGGCCTGCTGCCACGCGGCGGGCGGATCGAGCGCGGCGAGATCACCTTCGACGGCCGGGACCTCACGAAACTCTCCGACCGCGCTTGGCGTTCCGTGCGCGGCCGCGAGATCGCGCTGGTCCCCCAGGATCCGACGGTTTCGCTCAATCCCGTGCACCGGATCGGCGATCAGGTCGCGGAAGTGCTGCTGATCCACGGCCTGGCGGACAAACGAACCGCCGGCGCGGAGGCGGTGAAGCTACTGCGCAAGGCCGGGATCGCGGATCCGGAGGCGCGGGCGCGGCAGTATCCGCACGAGCTGTCCGGCGGGCTGCGCCAGCGTGCGCTGATCGCCGCCGCGCTGGCCGGGCGACCGAAACTCGTCATCGCCGACGAACCGACCAGCGCGCTCGACGTCACCGTGCAGCGGCAGATCCTCGACCACCTCGAAGAACTCGCCTCCGAGGCGGGCACCGCCGTCCTGCTGATCACGCACGACCTCGGCGTCGCGTCCGATCGGGCGTCGCGGATCGTGGTGCTGTCCCAGGGGACCGTGGTCGAGGAAGGAACGACCGGCGAGATCCTCGTCGCACCAACCCAGAAGTACACGCGGGATCTACTCGCCGCCGCGCCGAGCCTGTCCGACACCCCGTCGCGCGAGCCGAAACCGCCGTCGTCCGACGTCCTGGTCTCGGTCCGCGGCCTCGGCAAGATCTTCGGGACCGTCCGCGCCGTGGACGGCGTTTCGTTCGACATCGCCCGTGGCCGGACGCTCGCGCTGGTCGGCGAGTCCGGTTCGGGCAAGTCGACCACCGCGCGGATGATCCTGCGGCTGGAGACGCCGACCGACGGCGTCGTCGAGTTCGACGGCGAGGACATCACGGCGCTGCGCGGCGAAGAACTGCGACGGCTGCGGCGCCGGTTCCAGCTGGTGTACCAGAACCCGTACGCGTCGCTGAACCCCAAGTTCAGCATCGAAGACGTCATCTCCGAGCCGCTGCGGGCGTTCGGTGTCGGCACGAAAGCGGAACGCCGGGCACGGGCGGCGGAACTCGTCGACCAGGTCGCGCTGCCGTCTTCGGTGCTGAAGCGCAAACCCGCCGAACTGTCCGGCGGGCAACGGCAACGGGCGGCCATCGCGCGGGCGCTCGCGCTGCGTCCCGAGCTGATCGTCGCGGACGAACCCGTCTCCGCGCTGGACGTCTCGGTGCAGGCGCAGATCCTGCGGCTGCTCGCCGGCCTTCAGGACGAACTCGGGCTGACGTATTTGTTCATCTCGCATGATCTCGCCGTGGTCCGGCAGATCGCGGACACCGTCGGCGTGCTCCGCGGCGGCGAACTCGTCGAACTCGGCCCCGCTCAGGACGTCCTCGAACGGCCGGGCGCGGACTACACCCGCGAGCTGCTCGCCGCCATTCCGGGCCGGAAACCGTTGGAGGCACGATGAAATTCGGGCTCTTCTCCCTCGTCGCGAATCATCCCGACCCGGCGACCGGCGAGACACCGACCCAGCACGAACGACTGCGCCGAGTCGTCGACGAAGCTGTCTTCGCCGAAGAACTAGGCTTCGACGCGTACGGCGTCGGCGAACGGCACGGCGAGCCGTTCCTCTCCTCGGCGCCGCCGGTGATCCTGGCCGCCGTGGCCGAACGCACCCGTCGCGTCCGGCTGCTGACCACCTTGACCGTGATCAGCGTGCTCGACCCGGTCCGCGTCGCCGAGGACTACGCGACGCTCGACCAGCTTTCCGGCGGCCGGCTGGACCTCATGATCGGGAAGGGCAACGATCCCCGGCACTTCCCGCTGTTCGGCCTCGAAGAGGAACGGCAATGGGAGTACCAGGCGGAGAAGTTCGCCCTGCTGCGCAGGCTGTTCCTGGAGGAAGGCGTGACTTGGGAGGGCGAATTCCGCGCGCCGCTGACCGCCGTTACGACGCAACCGCGGCCGTTCCACGCGCGGCCGCGGATCTGGCACGGGAGCGCGTCGAGCACCGAGTCGACCGAGCTGGCGGCGAAGTTCGGCGACCCGCTGTTCACCGCGAACGGCTTCCATCCCAAGAAGAAGTACGCGGACCTGATCGGCCACTACCGGCGGCGGTGGGCGGATCACGGCCACGATCCGGCGGACGCGCTCGTCGGTTCCGGCGCGGGCGGGCTGTACGTCGCGAAGACCTCGCAGGAGGCGCTGGACGGCTACCGGCCGCACTTCGAGGCGCTGATGAAGACACCCGCGTATCAGCACAACAAGTCGGAGTTCACCACGTTGGAGGACAAGATCGCCAACGGTTCCGCGCTGGTCGGAAGTCCGGAGCAGGTCATCGACAAGATCGGCGACTACCACGCTTCCTTCGGGCACGAGGTGCAGGCGGTCTCAGTGGACGGCCTGAAATCCGAGGAGGCACGGAAAGTCCTGGAGCTCTTCGCCTCCGACGTCATCCCGATCGTGCGGAAAGAGCTGCCCTCGCGGGTGTGGGAGGACGGTTTTGAGGGGTAAGTCGAAGGTGTCGAGTCTCGGGGATTCGGTCGCGGCCGTGGGGCGACTGTGTTGCGAAAGCCACTTTCGCAACCTCAGGCGTCGCGAAGGTGGCTTTCGCGACGCATCTCGACCACGGGTGTCAACGACGGTGCCGGTGTTGCGAAAGCCACTTTCGCAACGTTGAAGGTTGCGAAAGTGGCTTTCGCAACCTGCCACCATGCTCGCGCCTTCGGAGGCCGTCCGAGTGCTGGAGGAGGTCGCGGGTCTTGCGTGATTGAAGGCGACACTCGCGTGATTGAAGGCGACACTCGCGTGATTGGAGGCGTGACTCGCGTGATCACGCGTGACACGCCTCCGTCCCCATCATTCACGAGACGGCCAGCCGCAGGATCTCCCGCGCCACGATGTCGTTCTGCCGGAAGGGAATCGCGTTGGTCCGCGGCCGCGTGAACGCCCCGGCGGACCGCGCGGACGTATGCGGCCCGAGCGCGAACCGGCGCGGATGCGGGCAGCCCTCGCCGTCGAGCATCCGGCCGTCGGAGACGCGGGTGTGGATGCGGCCGGCGAGCAGCCGGTCGCCGGTGACCGGGTCGACCACGGCTTCCTCGCCGAGCGCGCCACTGTCGCGCAACTGTCGCAAAAGGACATCGGACGCCCGGGTGATGCTCGGCTCGGGCAACCGCGCCTCGACGAGTGTCCGCGCCTCGGTCTCGCCGGGGAAGCTCGCGCCGGTAGCGACGAACGACCGGCGTTCCTCGTCGGCCGAAATCCGCATTTCGGCGCCCAGGAAGGAGACGAGGCCAGCTTCCTGGAGTGCGAGCAGTTCTTCGAGGCGCCGCGGAGGCGGCCCGCTGGCGAAGTACGAGAAGAAACCGAGGAACCATCCGTCCAAATCGGACAGTTGCGAGGCCGCGTCGAGCCGCCCGGTCTGAATCAGCGCGGGAAGCTGGCCCATCACGGACAGCAACGCTATGAACGCGCCCAGATCCGCGCTGTACTCCGAGTCCGACCGGCGGCTCAGGTCCGCTTCGACGTACTCGCGCAGTTCCTTGCCGTACTCCTCGGCGGTGCCGAATTCGGCGCCCGCCATCGGCCGGTCGAGCCGGTCCAGGTCGAGCCGGTCGTCCTGCGCCGGGACCGCACGCGCCACCAGCGCGGCGAGTTCGTCCGGCGCCGCGTCCGCGAAAGCGTCGGCGAAGACGGCGAAGTCCATGCGCACCCGTTCGGGATGGGCGGTGAACAGTTCGCTGTAGTACGCCCAGGCGATCTCCTTCGAGATCAGCGGCCAGACGTCGTGGCGGAAGTCGATCCGGCCGGGTACGGCGCAAAGCCTTTCGATGGCGTAGGCGTCGAAGAACCTCGGCAGTCGCAACGGTTTGCCGCGCGGGCGGTAGCCGATTTTCGCGTGGTACGGCACTCCGCGACGCGAACCGATGTGCAGCACGGGCTCGGCGCCGCTGGGGTGGTACTTCAGCCCACCGCACGCCTGCTCCTCGAAACGGCCGCCGCGGCCTTCGGTCAGCAGTAGCATCAGATCCACGAACGCGAGGCCGAATCCGCGTACCAGCACGGTTTCCCCCGGTCCGATCGCCGAATAGCCGACGTCTGCGGTGTAGCCGGCCGGGTAGTACGCGAGGTCGTGGCGGGCGGCGAAGTCCGCGAGTGCGGTCTCGCGTTCGTCCGGTTCCGCGTCGAGATGCCCGACGGTGAACAGGACCGCGTCCACTTCGAGGGGTTCCGCGCGATCCTCCAGCCAGAGCGACTGCGGCTCGCCGTCTTCGAGCCGCACCGCGCGGGTCCGGTGCTCGACGACCTCGATCCCGCCCGGGAGTTCGGCCAGGACCTTGCGGTGGAACCAGGTGAGGTACGCGCTCTGCAACCGTCGCGTCGGGAAGTGATCGCTTTGCAGCGCCTCGAGTTCGGCGCGCAGGCTGTCATCGACCTCGGCGTCGAGGGCGCCCGCGCGAACCAGCCGCGCCCACTCGATCAGCGAGGGCCCCGGCCGGATCGGGCCGTCGACCTTCACGGTGTCGTCGGTGAAGACCGTGACGTCCTCGGGCATGGAGTTCATCCGCAGCAGCGGCGACTGCTCGAACCGCCAGACCCGTCCCGCCCCGGCGGGGAAGGGGTCGATGAGATGCACCACCAGACGACGTCCTCCGAGCAGTTCGGCGGCGTTCGCGCCGAGCCGTTCGAGCACGCCCACTCCGCGCGGACCGGCACCGACCACCGCGAGCACGTAGGGACGCTCTGCGGTACTCACGAGGCCGAAGCTACGCCCGGATTCCGGGGCACGTTCGGCTTCTCAAAGAGCGGAACCGTCGCGCGGAGGGCCCGAAAGGGAAGACTGAGCCGTTCACTCCTCCGGACGCGGGCCGCTCAACCATTCGGCCCAGCGTTTCGGCTGCGCTCCGTGGCGATCGAACACCTGCCGCGCGGGCTCATCCGGCCCGTCTCGACCACACGGGGATTCCGGCCCCTGACGAGGCGGCCACATCCGGATTTCACCGGCCGAAGGCACGAAAAGGGCGAAAGCCGCAGGTCTAGACCTCGGTACCGGCCATCGGGACATCTTCGCGAACGACCGCTCGTCCACGAAAAAGATCTCCAACTCCAGAAACCCGGCGAAAGAACCTAGCCAATCACCAACAGTCAGGAGACACTTACGTGAACGAATGACGCTTCGTGACGAGCTCGTGACCGCGTTACTCTCGGTCACGAGTTTGTCGCGTAATAAGGACCCTATTGGGGGCAACATGGCTTCGGCCGGACGGGTCACTTACCGAGAAGTGTTCGGGGTAGCCGAGTTCCGTTCGCTCTGGTTCGCCGAGCTGTTCTCGATCTTCGGCGATCAACTCGCCAGGGTCGCCCTCTCCGTCCTCGTCTTCACCGAAACCCGCTCCGCGACCCTGACCGGTCTCACCTACGCGCTGACGTACGCCCCTTCGCTGCTCGGCGGAATCTTCCTCACCGGGTTCGCGGACCGGTTCCCCCGGCGAACCGTGATGGTGGTCGTGGACCTGTTACGGGCGGCGCTGATCGCGCTGGTCGCGGTCCCGGTGCTGCCGTTCTGGGTCCTGTGCGTCCTCGTCGGCGCCGTCTCGCTGCTGAACCCGCCGTTCAAAGCGGCGCAGCTGGCCTTGCTGCCCCAGATCCTCGAAGGCGATCGCTTCGTCGTCGGCATGGCGATCCGCAGCATGACCGTCCAATCGGCGCAGCTGGCCGGATTCGCGGGCGGCGGCCTTCTGCTGACCGCACTCGAACCCCACATCGCCCTCGCGCTGGACGCGGTCACCTTTTTGATCTCGGCGCTGTTCGTCCGGTTCGGGCTGAAGTCACGTCCGGCCGCGGCCACCGGCGAGAAGCGCAAGTCGTTCTTCGCGTCGATCGGCTCGGGCGGGAAGATCGTCTTCGCCAGCTCCGGGCTGCGCTCGCTGCTGTTGTTCACCTGGCTGATGGGCCTGCTGCCGGTGTACGAGGGCATCGCGGCGCCGTACGTCGCCTCGTCGGGCGGCGGCCCCGAGATCATCGGCCTGTTGCTGGCCGCCGATCCGATCGGCAGCGTGATCGGGGCGTTCATCTACTCGCGCTGGGTGCCGGCACACCTCCGGCCGAAGCTGATCGGGCCGCTTTCGGCGCTGACGGCGGTCCCGCTGCTGCTGTGCTTCCTGCAGCCGGGTCCGCTGTCGTCGATCGTGTTGTTCGTGTTCTGCGGCGCCTTCGGCACCGTGGCGCTGATGCAGGCGACCGCCTCACTGACACTGGCCGTGCCGGACGAGAGCCGGGCACAGGTCATGGGCCTCTCGAACACCGGCCTGACCACGACGATGGGCGTGAGTCCCCTGCTCGGCGGCATCCTGGCCGATCAGGTGGGCCCGCAGTCGACTGTCGGCGTCTTCGGGCTTGCGGGATTGATACTGACCGTCCCGCTGGCCCTGAGCTGGTGGCGGACCCTCAGCCGCGACCCCGAACGATGGCAGGAGAAAGACGCCGCACGCGCAGAACATTGAGGTGTTCCGCGCGCCGGCCCGATCGCGCGGACGTCTGGCGCGCGCCCCAGTTCACTGATCCCTACCGGCCATCGCTGGCACCTTTCCCTCGACCTCTCAGAGAAAAGTACACACCTAGGGAGCTTGTCGACAGCCCGCAAGTCGGTAGAAGCTGTCCGTAAGTAGGGGGTTTCGGAGAATGACGCAAGAGTCAGGGGGAAAGATGATCACATCGGAGGAACACGCTGGACATCGTTCGGCTCTCACGGTAGCGACGTGGGAGCTGTGGAAGAGGCCTCGACACTGGATCGCCTACACCGGGCTGTCCGTCGCGACGATGCTGGCACTGACGGGGGTCTTCGCCGCATCCATCGCCATCACGTCTTCGCAGGTCCTGCTGTGTTTCCTGCTCGCCGGACTCGCCATCGCGCACACCGAGGCGACCCGCCGGATCGAGCGGCAGCGACGCAGCATGAGCGTCACCCCGCACATCAACATGACCTCGGTCTGGGTGCTACCCGGTGCGATTCTGCTTCCGCCGCAGTTGACGGCGCTTCTCGTAACCGTCATCTATCTCCACCTCGGATACCGCAGCTGGGCGGGCCTCCGCACGGTCAACCCCCATCGAACTGTGGCGAACGCCACATCGATGACGCTGACCGCGTTCGCCGCCTGGGCGGCCGTACAGGTCGTCGGCGCCGACGCGGCGTCGGTGACGTCGATCTGTGCCGCGAGCCTCGCCTTCTTCCTCATGAACGCCGTCTTCACCGGTACCGGCCTGTACTTCGCGGCGCCTGACAAGGCGACGATCCAGGCGCTCCTCGGCTCTTGGGACGACAACATCCTCGAAGCCTCGACGGTCTGCATCGGCGCGCTGGTGCTCGCCGTCATGCCGCATCAGCCGGTGCTGGTGCTGCTCGTCTTCCTGCCGCTGTACCTGCTGCAGCGTTCGGTGCTGATCAAGCAGCTGGAAGAACTCGCCACCACCGATCAGAAGACCCAGCTGCTCAACGCCACGACCTGGCAGCAGGGCGCCATCCGCGAGGTCGCCCGCGCCGAACGCGAAAACGGCCAGTTCGGCACGCTGATGATCGACCTCGACCACTTCAAGAGCATCAACGACACCTACGGTCACCTGGCGGGCGACGACGTGCTCAAGGGGGTCGCGGCGCTGGTCAAGGCCGAAACGCGCACGCAGGACCTCGCCGGCCGCTTCGGCGGTGAGGAGTTCGTCGTGCTCCTGACATCGTCGTCGAAGCAGGAGTCCGTCGCGGTCGCCGAGCGGATCCGGCAACGGATCAGCGAAATGGTCATCAAGACCCAGGACAACGAGGGCAATCCCGTGGTCATCGAGCAGCGGACGGCGTCGGTCGGCGTCGCGAACTTCCCGCTCGACGGCCGGACGATGGACGAGGTCATGGCCTCGGCCGACGCTTCCGTCTACGCGGCGAAACGCAACGGCCGGAACCGGGTCGTCTCGTCACCGGACCTGGCGGCGGTCGCCGAAGTGGCTGGAAAGTCTCTGGAGGCCGTCGCGGCCTAGCGCAACCGCTCCATCACGTCCGCGGCCGCGGTCCGAAGGCGGACCACGCCCCCGACGGTGAATTCGGTGAGCAGGTCGATGAGCGCGTCCGCGTCGGGCGGCTCACCGTCCCAGCTCGCCTGGACGAGTGCCTCGGTCATCGCGAAGAACAGCGTGACCAGGGCCTTGTCCGCGCGGCCGGAATCGACCCCGTGGCTGGCCCAGCGCTGCCTGCTCGCCTCGGTGTAGACCCGCGCGAGCCGCTCACGGAGCCGGGTGAGGGCGGGGTCGCCCATGCGCTCGGCCTCGCGCAGCACGGGGAACGCCTCGGGATTCGCCGCGACGAAGGCGAACATGTTGGCGTAGTTGCCGCGCGCCCAGGAGCGGAGCTCCGGCTGTGAGAGATCGATGGCCGGCGCGCCGATCGCCTCGAAGGCCCGCTCCTCGATATCCGCCACGACCTGGGAGAACAGTGTCGTGCGGTCGCCGAACTGCTCGTAGACGGCCTGCCGGGAAACGCCCGCGCGCCGGGCGATCTGCTCGATCGTCGCGGCCTGCGCGCCGTGCACCGCGAAGACCCCGGCAGCCGCACTCAGCACCCGTGCGCGTTGCTCGCCGAGCGGGAGTTTGCGGGGTCGCCCTCTCGGCGCCGGACTTGACATTGTGCGCCACCTCACTGACTCTCTTTTTCGACACGTCTGTCGAAAATGTTTGTGCTCAACGAGGAGCAAGCATGCGTCCAGGATCCCGGCGCGGTGTGTCCGCCGCCGTCTCAGCGGCCACCATCGCGGCCCTGCTGACCTTCGGGGCACAGCAGGCCAACGCCGCACCGTCCTTCTACGACCCCCCGTCGCCACTGCCCGCGGGTGCTCCCGGCGACATCATCCGGCACGAACCGGCCACCTTCTACGTCGATCCCGTGAAACTCATCAAGGCCGACGCCGATGTCCAGCGGATCATGTACCGCAGCACCGACACGCACGGCAAAGCCAACGCCGTGACCGGCACCGTCCTGACCCCGAAGAAGGCGTGGACCGGCGCGGGCGAGCGGCCGGTCATCGGCTACGCGGCCGGGACGCAGGGTGTCGGCGACCAGTGCGCGCCGTCGAAAGCCCTCGCCGCGGGCATGGAGTACGAAGGCCCCTTCATCGCCGGACTGCTGCTTCGCGGCTACGGCGTCGTCGTCACCGACTACGAAGGCCTCGGCACCCCCGGCGTCCACACGTACGTCAACCGTGCCGCCGAAGGCAACGCCGTCCTCGACTCGATCCGCGCGGCGCAGCGCCTGCCCGAAGCGAATCTGCCGGACAACGGCCCCGTCGCGACCGCGGGCTACTCGCAGGGCGGCGGCGCGTCGGCGTCGGCCGCCGAATTGCAGCCGTCGTACGCACCCGAACTCAAACTGAAGGGCTCGTACGCGGGCGCCGTCCCGGCCGACCTGGCCGAGGTCGGCGAGAACATCGACGGGCACTACGCCTTCGGATTCCTCGGATTCACGCTGGTCAGCATGGACGCGGCCTATCCGGAGCTGAACATCCCGGCCCTGCTGAACGCGAAGGGCGTCGAAGCGTTCGAGAAGGTCAAGCAGGAGTGCACCGCGGACGCGATCTTCGCGCACGCGTTCACGCAGTCGAAGGATCTGACCAAGGACGGCAGGCCACTGACCGCGTACCTCGGCGAAGAGCCGTTCAAGACGCGCGTCGGCGAACAGCTCATCGGGGCGCGGAAGCCGGGTGTGCCGACGCTGGTCGTCCACAGCGCTCTCGACGACATCGTCCCCTACGCGCAGGGGCGGACCATGGCGCGCTCGTGGTGTGCGAAGGGCGCGAAGGTGCAGTTCTCGACTTCGCTGGTTCCTACGCACGTCGGCGGAGCCATCAGGGCTTTCCCGGAGGCTTTCGCTTGGCTTGAGGGACGCTTCGCGGGGCTGCCTGCCGTGGGGAACTGCGGGCTGTTCTAGGGGTCACCAAGTGCTATGAAGGACGCTTTCATTGCAAATTTTGCAATGAAAGCGTCCTTCATAGCGCGCTACTTGAGGCCGGTGGCTTCCGCGGCGGCGGGGTCCGAGTCACCGAGGAACGTCCGGCACCGGTCGTACTCCTCGGTCTCGCCGATCTTGCCGGCGGCCTTGCCGAGGACGGCGAGGGAACGCAGGAAGCCCTGGTTCGGGCGGTGCGACCACGGCACCGGACCGTGTCCCTTCCAGCCGGCGCGGCGGAGCTGGTCGAGGCCGCGGTGGTAGCCGGTTCGGGCGTACGCGTACGCGGCGACGGTCTCGCCGGCTTCCAGGGCCCTCTCGGCGAGGGCGGCCCACGCTTCGCTGTAGTCGGGGTGCTCGGCGGCGACGGCGGTCGGGTCGGTCCCGGCGTCCAACGCCGCCTGCGCGGCGGTGTGCTCGGGGAGATGCGTCGGCTGGGGGCCGAGGAGGTTCGTCATACGGGCCATTGTGCCGACCCCGTGCGACTAGAAGAACAGGCTCCCGAGAATGCCCCCACCGGCCAGCACCAGAGCGGCGACGAGGACCGCCGCGACGAGTCGTTTCGGCATCATGGCGGCACACCTTGCCCTGTTCCGCACGCCGACCGCAAATCCGCCACCCCTACGGGTGAACCCCGATTTTGGACCCCGAATGCCCGTCTCGTGACCTGGAGCAGGGAAGATATCCGCATGACAAAGGCGACAGAAGTGACCGGGGACCTTTCGCCGGGTGTCATCCCCCGCAGCCCCATCGCCAAGACGAGGCTGTTCTTCCAGCTCCACTGGCACCGCGGCGCACCGGGACAGGCGACGCCGGACTGGGTGCTGAACTTCTGCTACTCGATGTGGCTGGCGGCGTTCGCCTTCAAGATGGTGGGCTCGTCGTGGGACATGTCGTGGCATTTCATGTGGTTGCGGGACGACCTCGCCCCGCCGCACCTGATCAACACCGTCGGCACGGTGATCATCATGGTGCTGGTGGCGATCCACAGCTACACCGGGATGGGCGCCGATCGGCGTTCGCTCCGGTTGATGCAGATCGGGCTCGTGGTCTTCCTCATCGCGGCGCCGCTGGACGTCATCAACCACCGCGTCAACGGTCTCGACCTGACCGCGTGGAGCCCGTCGCACATGATGCTCTACATCGGCACGGGCATCATGCAGGCCGGCGTGATCATGGGCTGGCTGAAGTACGCCAAGCCCGGCCGGACGCGCACCGGTGTCCTGATCGGACTGTGGGTCTTCTTCCTGGAGAACACGTTCTTCCCGAACGGCCAGCAGGAGTACGGCATCCTCGGCCTGCGCGCCTGGGAACGCGGCACTCCCGAGGCCGAGCCGGAACTGCTGAACTTCGCCGCCGGCCAGATCGGGCATCCGGTCGACCAGGTGGCCGTCGAGTACTTCACGATGCCGATCGACGACTGGGTGTACCCGCTCTGGGGCATCGGCGTGATGGCCCTGATCTTCGCGCTGGCGCGGTACACGACCGGCTTCCGCTGGGCGGGGACGACCGTCGCCGCGGCGTACCTCGGCTACCGGCTGGTGATGTGGCCGCTGCTGCTCGGGATGGGCTTCCCGATCTCGACCGTGCCGTTCTACCTGCTGGCCGTCGGCCTCGCCGTCGACCTGGCGTTCCGCATCGGCCGCGGTCATCCGCTGCTGACGGCGGGCACCGGCGCGCTGCTGGCGACGGCGTTCGGCTACGGGATGCTGTGGGTGCAGTCGCAGTTCCGGCCGTGGATCCTCGGCGACGCGCATACGGAGTCGGCACCGCCGGTGGCCTACTGGACGGCCGTTGTCTGCCTGGCCGGGGTCGGTGCGCTGTGGGCCGCCGCCGGACCGGGGACGCGAGCGGTGAACTCGCTACTGGAGAAGCGCCGGGAGAAGACGACGCTCCCGGCCGTCTGAGGCTCTGAGTGAGGGTTAACGCAAAGGTGCGGTCGTGGGCATGTCCTGAAGGTCCCCTTTGAGACGGTGAAGGTCTTCAAGGGGACCTTTGGGACACCGAACGAGCCGACCTTCCCGGCTTGAGGCTCGCGCAATGCGCAGCGAAGGGGGCCTTCACGTACTCAGGCGACAGGGCCGCACCGACATTTCACAGAGCCTTGGACCGACAGAACGCTGATCTTGGTCTCGCTGGGCACTACCGTCCGCCTGAGCCTCTGAGGGGACGAAGGGAGCTCTCCCCGCATGCCATGCGGGAAAAGCTCCCTTCGCCGCGTGAGATGCGGGGAAAGTCCCCTTCAGCCCATGCAGAAACAGGTCAGAGCTTCTTGCCGGCCGAACCCAGCGACTGAGCGGCCTCGACGATGCGCGCGGCCATACCGGCCTCGGCGGCCTTCAGGTAGCTACGCGGGTCGTAGACCTTCTTGTTGCCGACCTCGCCGTCGATCTTCAGGACGCCGTCGTAGTTCTTGAAGAAGTGCTCCGCGATGGGCCGGGTGAAGGCGTACTGCGTGTCGGTGTCGACGTTCATCTTCACGACGCCGTAGGACACCGCCTCGCGGATCTCCTCCGGCAGCGAGCCGGAACCGCCGTGGAAGACCAGCTCGAACGGCTTCGAACCGGCCGGGAGGCCGAGCTTCTTCGAGGCCGCCTCCTGGCCGCCCTTGAGCACGTCCGGGCGCAGCTTCACGTTGCCGGGCTTGTAGACGCCGTGCACGTTGCCGAAGGTCGCGGCCAGCAGGTAGCGGCCGTTCTCGCCGGAGCCGAGCGCGTCGATCGTCTTCAGGAAGTCGCCCTCGGCGGTGTACAGCTTCTCGTTGATCTCGGCTTCGACGCCGTCTTCCTCGCCGCCGACGACGCCGATCTCGACCTCGAGGATGATGTTCGCGGCCGCGGCCTTGGCGAGCAGTTCCTGCGCGATCTCGAGGTTCTCGTCGAGGTCGATCGCGGAGCCGTCCCACATGTGGCTCTGGAACAGCGGGTGCTGACCGTTCTTGACGCGCTCCGCCGAGATCTCGATCAGCGGGCGGACGAAGCCGTCGAGCTTGTCCTTCGGGCAGTGGTCGGTGTGCAGCGCGACGTTCACGTCGTACTTGGCGGCGACGACCTGGGCGAACTCGGCGAGCGCGACCGAACCGGTCACCATGTCCTTGACCTTCTGGCCGGACGCGAACTCCGCGCCGCCGGTGGAGAACTGGATGATCCCGTCGCTCTCCGCCTCGGCGAACCCGCGGATGGCGGCGTTCAGGGTCTCCGACGAGGTCACGTTGATGGCCGGGTAGGCGAATTCGTTCGCCTTCGCCCGGTCGAGCATCTCCGCGTAGACCTCGGGGGTGGCGATGGGCATCGTTTACTCCTCCTCGAAGCAGGCTGGTGCACCTCTCGGCCGCATCGTACGAGGTCGGCCGGGAGGTGCCTACAGCCGTCGCGTCAGAGGAGGACGCCGGCGAGCGCCCGGTAGACCGGCAGGGGGTCTTGGTTCAGTACCTGGATGTTGACGTGGTCCGCCCCGGCTTCGAGATGCGCGGTGACGCCGCGGGCGACCGTCTCGGCGTCGCCGTGGACGGCCAGCGCGTCGACCAGCTTGTCGCTGCCCTCGCCCGCCAGGTCCTCATCGGTGAAACCGAGTTTCCGCAGGGAGTTCGTGTAGTTGACGAGGCCGAGGTAGAACTTGACGGTGCCCCGCCCGATCTCGCGGGCCTTCGCCGGATCGGTCTCGAGGACGACCTTCTGCTCGGGTGCGAGCAGCGGTCCTTCGCCGAGGATCTCGCGCGCCTGGCGGGTGTGCTCGGAGGTCATCAGGTACGGGTGGGCTCCCGCTGTGCGGTCTCCTGCGAGTTTGATCACCTTCGGGCCGAGAGCGGCCAGCGCGAGGCCCTCGACGGGCACTCCGGCGGCGTCGAGCGCGTCGAGGTACTCGACCAGCGCGGCGTACGGCTTCTTGAACTCCGCGGTGTGCTCCCGGTGCCCCGCGCCGATACCGAGCAAGAACCGGTCCGGGTGCTTCGCGGCGACGCGCTTGTACGACTCGGCGACCGTGGCCGCGTCGTCCTTCCAGATGTTGACGATGCCGGTGGCCACCTTGATCGTCTCCGTCGCGTCGAGGATTTCCTCCGCCTTCGCGAGGTCGCCCGACGGCGAGCCGCCGAGCCAGATCGCGCCATAGCCGAGTTTCTCCAGCTCACGGGCCAGCGCCGGGGTGAAAACGGATTCGTGCTGCCAGATGCCGATCCGGCCGAGTTCGATTCCCATGTACCGGGCCAACGCCGCGGACGGCCGATGTCTTCCCTTAAGTTCGGGGTATGGCGAAACTCGGCAACACCGACCTCGACGTCCGGGGGATCAACCTGGGCGGGAACGTTTTCGGCTGGACCGCGGACCAGGAGCAGTCCTTCGCCGTCCTCGACGCCTACACGGCGGCGGGCGGCAACTTCATCGACACCGCCGACCTGTACTCCAAGGGTGGCTCCGAGACGATCATCGGCGACTGGCTGGCCCGCCGCGGCCGCCGTGACGACATCGTCATCGCGACCAAGACCGGCATGTGGGACGAGCGGAAGGGGCTGTCCGCGGCGAATATCGCGGCGGCCGCCGAAGACTCGCTGCGCCGGCTCCGTACCGGCCACATCGACCTCTACTACGCGCACATCGACGATCCGGAGACCCCGATCGAGGAGACTTTGCGTGCCTTCGACGCGCTCGTGCGCGCGGGCAAGGTCCGCTACGTCGCGGCGTCGAACTACTCGGCCGAACGGCTGAGCGAGGCACTGTCCATTTCGGACCGTGAGGGGCTGGCGAAGTACGTCGCGCTGCAACCGCACTACAACCTCGTCGAGCGGGACTACGAGCGGGACCTGGCGCCGACGGTCGAACGCGAGAACCTGGCCGTCCTGCCGTATTTCTCGCTGGCCAAGGGTTTTCTCGCCGGGAAGTACCGGTCGAAGGACGATCTCGGCGACAGTCCGCGCGCTGCCCGCGCATCGTCCTATTTGGACGAACGTGGCGAGCGGGTGCTCTCGGCGCTCGACGAGATCGCGGCCGCCCGCGGCGTCTCGGTCGCGGCCGTCTCGCTCGCGTGGCTGTTCGCCCGGCCGACCGTCACCGCGCCCATCGCGAGCGCCCGCTCGGTCGAGCAGCTGAACGACCTCCTGCCCGCGGCCGACCTGGACCTCACCCCTGCCGAAGTCGACGCCCTCACCACTGCGTCGCGCTGACAACCCCCGCAATTCGTCACCTACTTGCGCGCACCCCCTATCGCAAGCAGGTGACGAATTGCGTACTTACTTGTGGGTAGCTTACTCCGGGTAGGTTGAGGTACCGTCCGAAAGCCTTAGGGCTCGGACGAGGAGGCAACGTGGCCAAGAACAGCGTGAACGGCAAGGTCGTCCTGATCACCGGCGCCGCGAGGGGCATCGGCGCGGGACTCGCCGAACGCCTGGCCGCGCAGGGCGCGAAGGTCGCATTGGTCGGCATCGAAGCCAAGGAACAGCAGGCGGTCGCCGACAAGATCGGCCCGAGCGCGCACGCGTGGGAAGCCGACGTCACCAGCTGGGACGACCTCGAGCGGGCCACCGCCGGCGTCGTCGAGCACTTCGGCGGGATCGACATCGTCATCGCGAACGCCGGCATCGCGACCTCCGGTTTCGTCCGGTCGGTGGATCCGGCGGCCTTCGAGAAGGTCATCGAAGTCGACCTCCTCGGCGTCTGGCGCACCTTCCGCGTCACCCTTCCGCATGTCCTCGACCGCAAGGGCTACCTGCTCGCGATCTCCTCGCTGGCCGCGATCACCCACGCGCCCGGCATGGCCAACTACGCCGCCGCGAAGGCGGGCGTCGAGGCGTTCTGCAACAGCTTCCGCGCCGAAGTCGCCCACCTCGGCGTGAAGGTCGGCGTCGCGCACCCGACCTGGATCCGCACCGACCTCGTCGAGAGCGCCGACCAGCACCCCGTCTTCGGCAAGCTCCGCACCGGCATGCCCGGCCTGCTCGGCAAGACCTATCCGCTGTCCGTCGCACTCGACCACCTCCAGGCCGGGGTCAACAAACGCGCCCGCACCGTGCACGTGCCGCGCTGGGTCGGCGGGCTCAAGCTGATCCGCGCGTTCCTGCCGCCGATCATCGAGATCGGCGCGAAGAGCCGGATCAAGAAGGCGGACGCGGCCGCACTCGTGGACATCGAGGAGCGCGGCGCGTACGAATCTTCAATAACCGGTCAGGCAGGCCGGGCCGCCACACGGAAGGGCTGACGTATGTCCCGTCGCGACCAGATCCGCATGACCCCCGACGAACTCACCGCGTTCTTCGACGAGCAGAAGGTCATCAACGTCGCGACGATCGGCCCGAACGGCCGCCCGCATCTGGCGCCGCTCTGGTACTACCCGCACGAGTCCGGCGTCGCGACCTGGACGTATGGCACCTCCCAGAAGGCGAAGAACCTGGAGCGCGACCCGCGCGCCACCGTGCTCATCGAGGACGGCGAAAGCTACGACAAGCTCCGCGGGATCTCCCTCGAAGCCGATGTCGAGGTCATCACCGATACGGCCGTGGTCACCCAGATGGGTATCAAGCTCATGCAGCGGTACGCGGGTGCGAAGCCGGGCGATCCCGTTCCGGACGAGCTCACGGGCTTCATCGGCAAGCAGGCCCCGAAGCGGATCGGGCTGATTTTCCGGCCGACGAAGATCGTGAGCTGGGATCACACGAAGCTCGGCGGCACATACTGACGGGTAGGTAGTACTAGCAAGTAACTGTTACTTGAGGTAACGTCATCTGGGCACGAACGCCTCGAAGTGGAGGATTGCCAGATGACCGAGCGATTCAAGGTCGTGATCGTGGGCACCGGTTTCTCCGGGCTCGGCCAGGCCATCCAGCTCGAAAAGGCCGGGATCTCCGACTACGTGATCCTGGAGAAGGCGGACGAAGTCGGCGGTACGTGGCGCGACAACTCGTACCCCGGCTGCGCCTGCGACGTGCAGTCCCACATGTACTCGTTCTCGTACGAGCAGAACCCGGACTGGTCGCGGTCGTTCTCGCCCGCCCCGGAGATCTTCCAGTACCTCAAGGACGTCACCGACAAGTACCGGCTGCGGCGCAAGATCCGGTTCGGCGTCGAGCTCACCGGCGCCACCTGGGACGACACCGCGCGCCGCTGGCACGTCCACACCAAATCCGGCGAGGACATCGAGGCTCAGTTCGTCGTCTCGGGCGTCGGCGGCCTGCACATCCCGCAGGTGCCCAAGCTGCCGGGGATCGAGAAGTTCAAGGGCCAGACCTGGCATTCCGCGCAGTGGAACCACGAATACGACCTGCGCGGCAAGAAGGTCGCCGTCGTCGGCACCGGCGCGAGCGCGATCCAGTTCGTCCCGAAGATCGCCCCCGAGGTCGACGAGCTGACGTTGTTCCAGCGCACGCCGCCGTGGATCATGCCGAAGCCCGACCACGCCATGCCCGGCTGGGCCAAGACCGCGTTCCGCCGCATCCCCGGCGTGCAACGGCTTTACCGCAACGCGCTCTACTGGTTCCTCGAAGTGCGTGCCGTCGGCTTCAACGGCCACCCCGCGATCATGAAGGCGGGCGAGGCGATCGCGAAGCGCCACATCGGCAAGGCCATCAAGGATCCGAAGCTGCGCAAGAAGGTCACCCCGGACTACACCATGGGCTGCAAGCGGGTGCTGATCTCCAACGACTACTACCCGGCGATCAATCGGTCCAATGTGGACGTCAACACCGAAGGCGTGCGCGAGGTCAAGGCGCACAGCGTCGTCGATGGCGACGGCGTCGAGCACGAGGTCGACGCGATCATCTACGGCACCGGCTTCAAGGTCACGGATGCCTTGGAATACCTGGACGTCACCGGGGTCGACGGCCGCAACCTCGCCAAGGAATGGGCCACCGAGGGGATGCACACGCACAAGGGCATCACCGTTTCCGGCTTCCCCAACCTGTTCTTCCTCCTCGGCCCGAACACCGCGCTGGGCCACAACTCCGTGGTCTTCATGATCGAGTCGCAGGCGCGGTACGTCGTCGACGCGATCGAACTCGCCGATTCGCGTGGTGCGGCCGCGCTCGACGTCCGCGCCGGCGTGCAGGAGAAGTTCCAGCGCGAGATCCAGGACAAACTCGTCAAGGGCGTGTGGACCCAGGGCGGCTGCAAGAGCTGGTACCTCGACGCGAAGGGCGTCAACCGGACGATCTGGCCCGGGTTCACCTGGCGCTACTGGCTCGAAACCCGCAAGGTCGACCCGAGCGACTACGAGCTCAGCGGGAGGTCGTCGTGACCGACCACGAACAGGTCGTCCTGCACGCGCGTGACGTCGAGTTCGACTGGGCGTCGCTGCCGATGCACTGGATCCCGGGCGAACCGCAGGCGACGCATACGATCAACGTGCTGCATCTGGCGCTGCCGGAGGGCGAACGCTGGTTCGTCGAGGTGTTCAAGCAGGCCGTGCCGCTGATCCGCGACGAGCGGCTCAAGGAGGACGTCCTCGGCTTCATCGGCCAGGAGGCCATGCACGCCGAGGCGCACGACGGCGCCGCGGAACACCTCGAAGCGGCGGGCGTCCATGTGCGGCCGTACATCGCGCAGATGGAGTGGATGTTCCGCCGCCTGCTCGGCGATCGCGAGCTTTCCGCCAAGCGGCGGGAGGAATGGCTGATCGAGCGGCTCGCCATCATCGCCGCGATCGAGCACTACACCGCTTTCCTCGGCCAGTGGATCCTCGACGCCGAAGCGCTCGACAAGGCGGGCGCCGACCCGACGATGCTGGATCTCCTGCGCTGGCACGGTGCCGAAGAGGTCGAACACCGCTCGGTCGCCTTCGATCTGTTCATGCACCTCGACGGTCGCTACACCCGCCGCGTGCGCAGCATGCTCGTGGTGACGCCGGTGCTCGCGTGGGTCTTCTTGCGGGGCACCAGGTTCCTCATGAAGAACGACCCGACGCGGCCGGGCAAGACGAGTTTCCGGACCTACCTGCGCGTCGCGAAGCTCGGTCTGCTGCCCTCGGGCAGGCAGCTGCGGCGCGAGATCCGGCCTTACTTCCGGAAGTCCTATCACCCCACCGAAACCGGCAACACCGATCAGGCCGTCGCGTACCTCGCGAGTTCCCCGGCCGCGCGGGCCGCCGACGAACCACAGTGACGCCGCCGACGCCGCCGACGCGGCCGACGCGGCCGCTGCGGCTCGACGGCAGCGGGCGGACCGACCGCGCGATGGCGTCGCTGACCGGTGTCGTCGCGCTGTACCGCAGGCTCAGCGGGGTGAGCGGGCGCCGTCGTCCGCCGGTGTCCACGGTCGACCGTGATCTTCCGCTGGTCGTCGACGATGTCCGTGCCGAAGCCGACGGCGTGGCCGGGCTGCGGTTGGTGCATGAACGCGGCGAACCGCTGCCGCGATGGCGGCCCGGCGCGCATATCGACCTCGCGCCGCGGCCGGGGCTGGTCCGGCAGTACTCCTTGTGCGGCGACCCGGAAGACCGCTCTGCCTACCGCGTCGGCGTCCGGTCGCTCGGCGAGGGATCGACAGCGGTGCACGCGCTGAAGAAGGGCGCTCGGATCACCGCGCGGGGCCCGCGCAACGCGTTCCCGTTCGTCGCGAGCCCGGCGTACCTGTTCGTCGCGGGCGGTATCGGGATCACGCCGATCCTGCCGATGGTGCGGCAAGCCGCCGCGGCGGGCGCGGACTGGCGACTGGTCTACACCGGTCGCGACGAGGCCTCGATGCCGTTCCTGGACGAATTGTCCCGCTTCGGCGACCGTGTCCGGATTCGTCCGGACACGGACTACGGAATCCCCGCTTCCGGCGCGGAACTCCTCGAAGGGGCACCGGAAGGCGCGCCGATCTACTGCTGCGGCCCGGTTCCGATGATCATCGGTGTCCGGACGGACGCGGCGCTGCGTGCTTCGGGGCCGGTGTTCTTCGAACGGTTTTCGCCGCCGCCGATCGTCGGCGGCGAGCCGTTCCGCGTCGAACTGGCCCGCAGCGGCCGGATTTTGGACGTGCCCGCCGACCGGACGACGCTCGACGTCCTGCGCGAAACCGTGCCCGGCATCGCTTATTCGTGCCGTCAGGGGTTTTGCGGGACGTGTGAACTGCCGACGGTGACCGGCGACCGCGTCCGGGTCTGCGTCGAACGCGAGCCGGTCATCCTCGATCTCTGAGCTGTCAGGCTTCCTTGGGGATCCAGGAGCCGATCACCGGCTTGAACTCGCGGACGGTCCGCTCCGCGACGACACCTTCGAGGTGGTACGGGTCCTTGTCGATGATCTCGAGCAACGCCGCTTCGTCGGCCGCCTGGTACATCGAGATACCGCCGGAGCCGTCGCCCAGCGGGCCGCCGAGCGCGACGACGCCCTGGTCGGCGAGGGCGGACAGGAATTCCCGGTGCCGGGGGCGCACATCCGCCAGCTTCTCCTGCACGTACGTGATCTCCACCAGGAACCAGGCCATCGACATCTCCAAGGTCGCTCCAACAGACGCCCCAGCTTCTCAGGAACCGATCAGGCAGGACGCCCGCCCCACCCGATACGCTGACCTGGCGCCACGCACAGGTTGTGCATCAAAGGGGTAAATGAACAGGTAGGGGCACATGCTCGAGGGCAATGCGGAACGCAGTGTCGAGGCGACCCTCGGCCATCTGCGCACCATGGACGGACCGGTCACGCCACCGCCGCCTGCGGCACCGCTGACCCTTGAGGATCTCTATCGCCAGCACCGGATGCGGCTCGTCCGGCTGGCCATCCTGCTCGTGGACGAACCGGCGACCGCCGAAGACGTCGTCCAGGAGGCCTTCACCGGGCTGCACCGCAACTGGGGGCGCCTGCGCGACGCCGCCGCGGCCGTCGGATACCTGCGCACGGCCGTGGTCAACGGATCACGCAGTGTGCTGCGCCGCCGCAAGACCGCCCGCGAGTACGTCGCGCCGCACGCCGTCAACGCGCGTTCGGCCGAAAGCCTCGCCATGCTGTCGAGTGAACATCAGGCCGTGGTGAGCGCTTTGTCCAAACTGCCCCCTCGCCAGCGCGAGGTTTTGGTCCTCCGTTACTACGGTGGGCTGAGTGAGGCCGAAATCTCCGAGGCCGCCGGGATTTCGAAAGGTACCGTTAAGTCAACCGCCAGCCGGGCGCTGGAGGCACTGCAGAAAGCGATGCAGTCGCCGAACTGACACCCGGCCTTAATCTCGAGCGCTGGGTTGTGCCGCCATGCTTGGTCCAGACCAATATATGCTGGGGGGCGTGAGAGGCGCCGGAGATTTCGTGATCGTGGGCGGCCGGGTCGTCGCCCCGGACCGTGTACTCGACGACGGCTGGCTGGCTATCGCCGGCGGCAGGATCGTCCAAGTCGGTTCCGGGGCACCCCCGGACATCGATCGCGTCGATGTCGACGGGTGCCTGGTCGTGCCCGGCTTCGTCGACACCCACTGCCACGGCGGTGGGGGCGGGTCGTTCTCCAGTGCGAACCCCGAGGAGCTGTTCCGCGCCATCCGCGCGCACCGGCGCCACGGGACCACGACCATGCTCGGCAGTCTGGTCTCGGACCCGGTCCCGGTGCTCAGGGACCAGATCGCGGCCCTGCGTGAGCTGGTCCAAGAGGGTGAACTTGCCGGAATTCACCTTGAAGGACCCTTCATCTCGAAGGCTCGTTGCGGAGCGCACGACCCGGCGACGCTGATCGAGCCGGACACGGCCACGGTCGACGCGCTGCTCGGCGCCGGCCGCGGCGACATCCGGATGGTCACCCTCGCCCCCGAACTGCACGGCGGGATCAAGGCGGTCCGGCAACTGGCCGAATCGGGCGTCATCGCCGCCATCGGGCACACCGACGGCGTCGAGGACCAGATCGTCCCCGCGATCGACGCGGGCGCCTCCGTCGCGACCCACCTCTTCAACGCCATGCGGCCCCTCCACCATCGCGAGCCGGGCCCGATCGGCGCCCTCCTCGACGACGAGCGGATCACCGTCGAGCTGATCTGCGACCTCGTCCACGTGCACCCGACCGTGCTGCGGCTCGCCGCACATCACGCGGGCAAGGGCCGGACGGTGCTCATCACCGACGCCATGTCGGCCACCGACGCCGCCGACGGCAGTTACATCCTCGGCCGCCTCGAGGTCGACGTCCGGGACGGCGTCGCCACCCTCGCCGGGAACGGTTCGCTGGCCGGCAGCACGCTGACCATGGACGCGGCCTTCCGCAATCTGGTCCGCGGCGCGGGCATCGACCTGCTCGACGCCGTCCGCGCGACCTCCGGACGGCCCGCCGAACTGCTCGGCCTCGCCGACCGGACCGGGTCGCTGCGCGCCGGGCTCGCGGCCGACGTCGTCGTGCTCGATCGCGACCTCCGGCCGGTCAAGGTGCTGCGCCAGGGCGAATGGGTCAAGGACGACGCTGCGGCTACATTGAGCGCCACGGCCCCGCTGAGCGGCGCGGTCGAAGGCGGTGTGTCGGTCAGCGACGGGTAGCGGCGAAGGGAGTCCGGATGAGCGAGCCCAAGGACCCGGAGAAGCTCCTGGCCGACGCCTTGCGCGCACAGGCGGTCTTCGCTCCTTCGGCGGAACGCATCTCCGAATCGACTACGGACAAACCAGTCGAAACGGACACGAAGAGTAGCGTTCCGGACGTCCCTTCCGGCAAGAGCGAACTGCCCCCTCAGTACGGACTGCTCTCGGGTGCCGGAGCCGACTCGCTCGAACGGGAACGCGTCGCGCTCGAGGACGCCGAAACGGCCAGGCTGGCGGAGCGGCCGACGCCGCCTCCAGCGCCTTCGCCGAGCAGCCCGCCTCTGCCCGCGTACTGGGTGCTGCTGCTCGCCGTGCTGCTGGGGCTGGCCGCCGGTTCGGTGATCGGGCTGCTCACGCTGATCTGAGCCGCCTCTCCCGTCGGGTCAAAGCACTCAGCGTCACCCTGTACCGTTTTGGTGTGATCCTGGCGCAGAACAACGTGACGACGATGGGCCTCCTGCCGGAGTGGCTGGACCCGCAGCACCTGCTGAGCGGGCTGACCGTTCCGGTCATCACCGTGCTCTGCCTGATCATCTTCATCGAGAGCAGCATCTTCCCGGTGCTGCCCGGTGACTCACTCCTGTTCACCGCGGGCCTGTTCATCGCGAACGGTTCGATCGAGGCGCCGCTGTGGCTGGTGTGCGTCCTGGTCACCGTCGCCGCACTGGTCGGCAACGCGGTCGGCTACGGCCTCGGCTGGAAGGTCGGTCCCTGGCTGTTCCGCAAGCCGGATTCGAAGTTCTTCAACAAGAAGTACGTCGACCAGACCCACGCCTTCCTGGAGAAACACGGGCCGAAGGCGGTCGTGCTGGCGCGGTTCGTGCCGTTCGTGCGGACGTTCATCACCTGGATCGCCGGCATCGGCAAGATGGACCCGAAGAAGTACTTCACCTACACCGTCATCGGCGGCATCCTGTGGGCCGCCGGGATCACCGCGCTCGGCCACCTGCTCGGCGGCGTCGCGTTCATCCGCGACAACGTCGACGCGATCTTCATCCTGATCGTGCTGGTCTCGGTGGTGCCGATCGTGATCGAATACCTCAAGGCCCGCCGCGAGAAGAAGCACGCGGACACCGCGACCGGCCTCGTCGCCGAGGCCGCCGAGGACATCACGCAGCAGATCCCGCGCATCCGCGACTGACCCCTCCGGACGCATCGCCCCGTGCAATGAAGGGGCCTTTCATCGCAAATTTTGCAATGAAAGGCCCCTTCATTGCGACTAGAGGGAGAACATCGAACCGGGGTTGAAGAGGTTCCCCGGGTCGAGGGCCCGCTTGATCTGGCGATGCACCCGAAGGCCGACTTCGCCGATCTCCTTGACGAGCCACTCGCGTTTGATCCGGCCGATGCCGTGCTCGCCGGTGACCGTGCCGCCCAGCGACAGGCTGACGTCGAGGATCGCGTCGAAGGCCGTCCGCGCGCGGGCGAACTCCTCCTCGGAATCCTGCGCGTAGACGATCGTCGGGTGCATGTTGCCGTCACCCGCGTGGCCGACGACGGCGATCCGCAAGCCCACTTCTTCGCTGATCCGCTCGCAGCCGGCGATCAGTTCGGCGATGCGCGTGCGCGGCACGCAGACGTCGTCGGTCAGCCAGACGCCGTACATCTCCAGCGCGGTGAGCACGACCCGCCGCGCCTGCAGCAGCATCTTGCCCTCTTCGATGTCCTCGGTGGCGTAGGCCAGATCCGCGCCGCAGTCGACGCAGATCTGTTCCAGCGCGGCGAGTTCCCGGCGCGCGACCTCGCCGCCGGAGTCGGATTGCGCGAGCAGCAAGGCTTTGCAGTCCGAGCTCGTGCCGAGGTCGGTTTTGAGGTAGGCCTCGGCGGCCTTGATCGACGTCGCGTCCATGATCTCCAGCAGCGACGGCACCAGCCCTTCGCGCACCACCCGCGCGACGGCCTCGCCCGCGGCCTCCGTGCTGTTGAAGGCGGCGACGAGGGTCGCGGGTAACTGCGGCAACGGTTTCAACGCGACGGTCGCCTGGGTGATCACGCCGAGCGTGCCCTCGCTGCCGACGAAGAGCCGCGCGAGGTCATAGCCCGCGACACCCTTCACCGTGCGGCGCCCGGTCTTCAGCAGTGAGCCGTCGGCGAGCACGACTTCCAGTCCCAGCACGGAATCCGTGGTGACGCCGTACTTCACGCAGCACAGCCCACCGGCGTTGGTGGACAGGTTCCCGCCGATGGTGCACCAGTCGTAGCTGGACGGATCCGGCGGGTAGAACAGGCCGTGCTTCTCCACCGCGTTGCGGAAATCGAGGTTCACCACGCCGGGCTGCACGACGGCGAGCCGGTTGCCTTCGTCGATCTCGACGATCTGGTCGAGTTTGGTCAGCACCAGCACGACACAGCCGTCGATCGCGTTCGCGGCGCCGGACAGACCACTGCCGGCGCCGCGGGGCACGATCGGCACCTCGAACTCCGCGCACGCCTTCACCACGGCCTGCACACCCTCCGTGTCGGACGGCAGCACCACCGCGAGGGGTTTGCCGCTGGCGGCCAGCGGCATCATGTCGCGCGAGTAGGCGTCCGTGACGTCGGTGTCGGTGAGCACCGCGGCGTCGCCGAGATGCTCGCGGAGCCGGGTGACCAGGGCATGGTTGTTCATGCCCTCATCGTAGGCGCCATTACGTCCGCACTGCGGAAATTTTTTTCCGATCGAGCAGGATGAACGCCTGAATACCTGTATAGACGAGCACGGCCACACCCGCCCATGCGGTCACGTGCACCCCCTGGGTGAAGGCCTCGCGAGCCGATTCCAGGAGCGCCCGTCCCGCGACAGGGTCGAGCTGCTGCGCGGTGGCGACGGCGCCGCCGAGCGTGTCCCGGGCGGCGTCGGCCGTCCCTTCCGGCAGACCGGACCGGTAGACCGCGGTCGCGACACTGCCGAGGATGGCCGTGCCGAGCGCGCCGCCCAGCTCGAACCCGGTCTCGGAGATCGCCGACGCGGCTCCGGCCCGTTCGGCCGGAGCGGCCGAGATGACCAGGTCGTTCGTCAGCGTTTCGGACAGGGCGACACCACCGCCGAGCAGCGTGAACGACACCACGACGTACGCGAGCCCGCCGCCGGAAGACACCTGGGTCAACGCCAGGAACCCGATCGCGGCGACCAAAAGACCGGCACTGACCAGCACGGATACCCGGATCCGCTTCGCGAGCCAGGCCGCGAGAAGCGCGCCGGCGACACCGGCGACCGTCGCCGGGAGCATCCACAGCGCGGCGACGACCGGGGTCAGCCCGAGCACCAGCTGCAGGTACTGCGGCACCAGGAACAGCAGGCCGACCATGGCGAACACGCCGAGCATGTTCGTCACCACGGAACCACTGAAGGCCCGGTTCGAGAACAGCTTCAGGTCGAGCATCGGCTCGTCGAGGCTGTTCTGCCTGCGGACGAACACGACACCGAGCGCGAACCCGATCAGCATGCTGACCGCGGCCTTCCAGGTTAAGCCGTGTTCGGCGACCAGCTTGATGCCGTAGACCACCGGCAGCATCGCGGCCAGCGACAACAGCGCCGACAACGGATCGAAGCGGCCCGGCTTCGGGTCACGCGCCTCCGGCAGCAGGAACGGGCCGACGACCAGCAGGATCACCATCACCGGGACGTTGATGAGGAAGACCGAACCCCACCAGAAGTGCTCCAGCAACCAGCCGCCGAGCACCGGCCCGAGCGCCATCCCGCCGGAGAACCCGGCGCTCCAGACGGCGATCGCGGTCCGGCGCTGTTTGGCGTCGACGAAGATGCTGCGGATCAGCGACAGCGTCGACGGCATCAGCGTCGCGCCACCCACACCGAGCAGCGCCCGCGCGATGATCAGCATGAACGCGCTGGTCGAGAAGGCCGCGAGCACCGACGCGGCACCGAACGCGGCGGCCCCCATGAGCAGCAGCTTGCGACGGCCGATGCGGTCGCCGAGCGTGCCCATCAGGACCAGCAGGCCGGCCAGCATGAACGAATAGATGTCGACGATCCACAGCTGCTCCGCACCGGTGGGCGCCAGATCCTCGGACAGGAACGGCAGCGCGAACCCGAGCACCGTCATGTCCACGCTGATCAGCAGCACCGGAAGCACCAGTACCGCCAACGCCCACCACTGCTTGCGCCCCGCCATGGCGCACTCTCCTCAGTTAGATAAACCGTCCGGACGGTACAGTTACCGCCCTGGATCGAAGGTAAACCGTCCAGACGGTATAGTCAACTGATATGGCGAAGACCTCGGCGAAGGAACACATCCTCGACTCGTACGAGGAAATACTCATCGAACAGGGCCCCGGCGGGGTCACCCTGGAAGCCGTCGCCGCCCGCGCCGGAGTGTCGAAGGGCGGCCTGCTCTACCACTTCGGCTCGAAGGACGCCCTGGTCGAAGGCCTGATGGAACGTCTCGCAACCCTGTCGGACGAAGACCTCGAACAGGCACGGACGGCGCCTGAAGGCGTTGTTTCCTGGTACCTGCGCACGGCCATCACCGACGTGACCCAGCGCAAGCCACTGCACCGCACGACCATGGCGACGATCCGGATCATGCTCAACGAGCCGAGGGTCGCCGAGGTCGTCCAGGTCTACAACCAGAAGATCCACGACCTGATCAGCGAGCACGTCAGCGACCCGCTGTCCGCCGAACTGATCATCCTGGTCGGCGACGGCCTCTACCTGCGCGCGGCACTCGGCCGGGACGACGCGAGCTCCCTGCTCGACCGGATCGACGAGATCAAGGCCCGCATCCAGCGCGATTAGTCACCTACTTGCGCCGGATGCGAGCACGCGGATCCCGCCCTCTTCCGCAAGCAGGTGACTAATTGCGGGAGAGGCCGTAGACGCGCTCGATCGGGATGGTGAGCAGAACGCGCTGGTCGGCGACCATGGCGTCGCGGAACTCGGCCCAGTCCGGATGCTCGCCCCGCGCCCGCCGGTAGTGGTCCACCAGCGCGTCCACGGTCGCGTCATCGCGCGAAGCGGCGGTCGGTGTCAGCACCGCGGGCCCCTCGACGACGACGTAGCCGTCACCGCTCTCGGTCGAGACGTGGAACGTCGCCCGCGGGTCGCGCTGCAGGTTCTTCGTCTTGGCGCGCGGCGCGGTGATCGAGATCAGGATCGCGCCGGCGTCCGCGTCGTAGAGGTAATTGACGGTCGACAGCTGAGGCCTGCCGTCGCGCTTGATGGTGGCGAGGGTGCCGAAGTTTCGGTCGGCGAGGATCGCGTAGAGCGCGGAGTCGGTCATGCCTCCATCAAAGCAAAAGCGCAGCTCAGCGACCCAAGCCGGGCGAACCGGACAAACATGCACGAATAAATGTGCTTGCATACGGCAACTAAAGTGTTGTCCGACACACAACGTCACTTTCTTCTTGCGAAGCTCTCTTGAGAGGAACATCCTTGCTCTAGGCAACTAGTTGCAGTGACCAAGCAACCGGCGAGAGAGACGGCGATGACACCCACGACACCCGGCACCAGGTCGAAGGCCGACCTCGACCTGGCCGACACCCTCGGGCACGAGCTCGTGCGGCTCGTCCGCCTGGTCAACCGGGCCAAGTCCCAGGTGTCCAAGCAGGGACCGGACGGCATCGAGCGGGCCGCGTACGCGATCCTCTTCTGCCTCATCCACGTCGGCCCCCAGCGGACCAGCAAACTCGCCGAATTCCTGCACTCCGAGATCTCGACCATCAGCAGGCAGTCGAGCTCTCTCGTCCAGCACGGGCTGGTCGAGCGCCTGGCCGACCCCGAAGACGGCCGCGCCTGCCTGCTCGCACCGACCGCCGAAGGGCATCGGGTGTTCGAGGAGAACCGCAAGCAGCGGAACCAGTGGCTCGCCGAGGTGCTCGGCGACTGGTCCGACGACGACCGGAAAACCCTCAACTCGCTGTTCCACCGGCTGAACGACGACCTCGAAAAAACATCTCCACAGTTCGCCGACCCCGCGTCGGCGTCGAAGGCCAAGGGGGCCTGAAGCAATGAGTTCCACCGTAGAAAGTCCACCAGCCGTCGAAGAAGACGGACCCCGGCTCAGTCACCGTCAGATCGTCACGATCCTGATCGGCCTGATGTCGGGTATGTTCCTGGCGGCGCTCGACCAGACGATCGTTGGCACCTCGATCGTCCGCATCGCGAATGACCTCAACGGGTTCGACCTGCAGGCCTGGATCACCACGGCCTACCTGATCACCTCGACGATCGTCACGCCGATCTACGGCAAGCTGTCCGACATCTACGGGCGCAAGCCGTTCTACATCGCGGCGATCTCGATCTTCCTCATCGGCTCGATCGCCTCGGCGTTCGCGACGTCGATGTACGAACTGGCCGCGTTCCGCGCGATCCAGGGCCTCGGCGCCGGCGGTCTGATGTCGCTGGCGATGACGATCATGGGCGACATCGTGCCGCCGCGGGAACGTGCCCGCTACCAGGGTTACTTCCTCGCCGTGTTCGGTATCTCCACGGTGCTCGGCCCGGTGCTCGGCGGGTTCTTCGCCGACTTCGACAAGCTCGGCAGCGTCTTCGGCTACGACATCGCCGGCTGGCGCTGGGTGTTCCTGATCAACGTGCCGATCGCGATCGTCGCGCTGTTCGTCGTCGCCCGCGTGCTCAACGTGCCGCATCAGCGCCACGACCACAAGATCGACTGGTGGGGCGGGCTCGCGCTCGTCGTCGCCGTGGTGCCGTTCCTGATCGTCGCCGAGCAGGGCAACAAGTGGGGCTGGGGCTCGCAGAACGCCATCATCTGCTACGTCATCGGCGCCATCGGCGTGGTCGCCTTCATCTTCATCGAGAAGCTGATGAAGGACGCGGCGCTGATCCCGTTGCGGCTGTTCAAGAACTCGACCTTCACGGTCGCGATCGTCGGCGGCGTCATCGTCGGTGTCGCGATGTTCGGCGCGATCATGATGATCCCGCAGTACATGCAGGTGGTTCTGGAGTTCTCGCCGACCGAGTCGGGGCTGCTGATGATCCCGCTGATGGCGGGCATCATGAGCGGTTCGATCATCTCGGGCCAGATCACCAGCAAAACCGGTCGCTACAAGGTGTTCCCGGTGGTCGGCACGCTGCTGATCGCGGCGGGCTCGTTCTTCTTCGCGCAGGTCGAGTACAACAGCCCGCTGTGGCACCCGCTGGTCGCGGCCGCGATCATCGGTCTCGGCCTCGGTGCCTGCATGCAGACGCTGATCATCGCGGTGCAGAACGCGGGCCCGCGCAGCGACATGGGCGTCTCCACCGCTTCGGCGACGTTCTTCCGCCAGATCGGTGGTACCGCGGGTGTCGCGGTGTTCCTGACGATCCTGTTCAACGTCCTGCCGGGCAACATCACCAAGGCGTTCGGCGGCAACGCGCCGACCGGTGAAGGCGCCGCGGCGCTGGGTGACATCACCACGAACACGAGCGGTATCGCGAACCTGCCCGAGGCCATCAAGACCCCGGTGCTGATCGGCTTCACCGAGTCGATCACCACGGTGTTCTACGTGGCGGGCGCGGTCGCGCTGCTGGCGACGCTGGTCCTGATGTTCATGAAGGAGATCCCGCTGCTCGGCGGCTCGGCTCCTTCGGCGGCTTCGGCTCTCGAAGGCGGCGAAGCACTCCTCGAGGAGGACGACGCGCCTGTCGAAACGGCCTCCGAGAAGACGATCGTGACCGCGCCCGTCGAACCGGGCAAGCACGCGATGACCAACGGGAACGGGGCATACCGGGCCGGATCCGCGCAGATCAGCGGGCATGTCCGCCGGGACGACGCCACGAACGTCGCGGGTGCGGCGCTGACCCTGATCGACCACAACGGCAATCAGGTGGCCAGGACGCACACGAACGAGAACGGCGTCTATTCGTTCGCCGGCATCGTGGGCGGGCGGTACACGCTCGTCGCCAGCGGCCGCTGGTTCCGGCCGATCGCGGCGACGCTGACCGCCACCGGGGCCGGGGTGCTGCGCCACGACTTCGAACTGGTCAGCACGATCCTGCTGAGCGGCGTCGCCCGCACCGACGGCGACCGGGTGGTACCGGACGCGCGGATCACCGTGCTCGACTCCTCGGGCGGCGTCGCCGCCGTGGCGAGGACCGACGCCGAGGGCAACTACACGGTCAGCGACCTGCCCGCCGGGACCTACACGGTGATCGCGAGCGGCTACCCGCCCGCGACCAGCCGGGTGGAACTGCTGGGCGGTGACCAGGCCGAACACGACGTCCGGCTGAGCTACGACCAGGCGCTCGACGAGCTCGTCGAGCACTAGTCAGGCTGAGATGAAGGGGCCTTTCATTGCAAATTTTGCAATGAAAGGCCCCTTCATTGCGCTTGCGGGGCTGGCGGGCGCCGGTGTGGGTCCGAACGTCGCCGACCGCGAAGAACGGACCGTCCTGGCGTATCCGGAGCAGGTGACCGGGCCGCTGACACTCCGATTCCATGGTTCGGCCGCGTGCGGTTCTCGAAGTACACGTAGGCTCGCGTCGTGACTGAGGTGTACACCGAGGCCGCGGGCATCGGCGTGAGCTGGCTCGACACCGCCGGGCCGGTGCTCGTCTGGGTGATCGTGCTGAGCTTCATCTTCGTGGAGTGCGCGCTGATCATCGGGCTGTTCCTGCCCGGAGACTCCCTGCTGTTCGCGGCCGGGGTCGTCCTCGCACAGCACGGCTCGGACCTGAACGCGTGGCTGTTGTCGGCCGCCGCGCTGCTCGTCGCGATCCTCGGCAACCAGGTGGGGTACTACATCGGCCGGTCGACGGGCACGAAACTGATCGCGCGCCGCGGCGGCAAGGTGCTGAACCGGCACAATCTCGATCGTGCCAGGACATTCCTGGATCGCAGGGGTTTCTTCGCCATCGTGGCCGCGCGCTGGATCCCGTGGATCCGCACGCTGGCGCCGCTCATCGCGGGGACCGCGCGGATGGATCCGCGCCGGTTCGCTCTCGCGACGGCGCTGGGCGGGCTGCTCTGGGTGCCGACGCTGGTGCTGCTCGGCTACTACGGCGCCGGTCTGCTCGACCAGCTGCCGTGGGTCAAGACGGCGGCGCTGTGGATCAGCATCGCGTTCTTCGTGGTGGGCACGGCCTACGGCGTGATCCGCTACCGCCAGGAGATGCGGCGGCCCGCCGAAGAGACCGAAGAGAGCGCCGCCTAGTCCATCCATGCCCCCGCCGCCCTCAACGGAGCAGCTGCGTTCCCACGCCTACAGCTCCGGGTCGGCCCAGATCTCCAGCTGGATCCCGTCCGGGTCACGGAACACGATGACCGACGAGCCTTCCAAGGTCCGCGAGCCCTTCGAAGGTGTGTAGAAGACGCCGTATTCGGACAGCCGCGCTTCCCATTCGGCCAGTTCCGATCGCGAAGAAACCTTGAACGCCACGTGGTCCAGACCTGTCCGGCGTTCGTCGAACCGCGGCCGCTCGGTGTCCTGGTGCTCGACGAGCACGACCGCGAAACCCTCGCTCGGCGACCTGAGCACGACCTTCCGAAGACCCGTTTCGGGGTCTTCGCGACGTGTGAACTCTTCGAGTTCGAGCACACGGGCGTACCAGGGCACGCTCCGGTCCACATCGGTCACGGTGAGTGCCAGGTGGTGCACAGACATGAGCTTGGACATCGGGGATGACCGTCCTGATCAAGAGCTTGGGGGCGCCACCAGGGTGACACAGGCGCCTGTGACGACGAGGTGATCCGCCGACTTCCCACATGAATCGTGATATCCGCCGGGAAAAAGTGTTAAAAAGTGGCTGAACCGCACGCGGACCCGATATCACCTCGTGACCGCTCCGTGGTCCGGGTGTCAACGTCCTCCGCCGACGGTCAGCACCGTCCCGGTGGTGTACGACGCGGCCGGGGAAAGCAGCCACAGCACGGCTTCCGCGACTTCGCCGGGTTCGCCCGCCCGTCCCATCGGAATGGTCGGCGCGATCCGCTCCATGCGATCGGGCATTCCCGCCGCGGCGTGCAGTCCGGTGTGGATCATGCCTGGCGCGACCGCGTTGACCCGAATGGATTCTTTCGCGACTTCTTGCGCGACGCCGTAAGTCATCGTTTCGACCGCGGCCTTGGTGCCCGCGTAGTGGACCCATTCGCCGGGCGAACCGGTCCGCGCGGCGGTGGAGGACAGCGTCACGATCGCGCCGCCCTCGCCGCCGTACCGGGTGGACATCCGGCGGATGCCCTCGCGGACGCACAGGAAGACACCCGTGATGTTGACATCGACCACGCGACGGACGACGTCGACGTCGTATTCGTCGAAGCGGCCGGGGGTGTTGCCGGTGATGGCCGCGTTCGCGACCACTCCGGCGAGGGGGCCGAGCTCGACGGCGGCGTCGAACAGGGCCACCACGTCGTCCTCGGACGCCACGTCGCCGCGCTGGGTGATCGCCCGGACGCCGTGCTGCCGGACGCGCGAAGCGACGTCTTCGGCCGCTTCGGCGTCACCCGCGTAGTTGACGACGACGTCGTAACCGCGCGCGGCGGCCAGTTCACAGACCGCCGCGCCGATGCCTTTGCTGCCGCCGGTGACGATGAGAACGCCTGTCATATCGCGAAGTTGACCAGCGGCAGGTTCTCGAGGACCAGGTCGGCCCGGCTGCTGGTGGAGGCGATCAGATCGGCGTTGCGCTGGTCGGAACCGAGCGCGCGGCGACGCGCGTCGACCAGCGAACGGCCGTAGCGGCGGTGCCGTGAGACGAGCCGCTCGATGCGCTCGGGTTCGTCGGGCGCGAGGAACCACGACTCGGCGAGGATCGGCTTCACACCGCTCCACGGGTCGTCCTGCATGAGCAGGTAGTTCCCCTCGGTGATGACCAGCGGGACGTCCGGCGTGACCGCGACGGCACCGGCGATCGGCTCCTCGATCTCCCGGCGGAATTCGGGCGCGTAGACCGTCTCGCGGCCTTCGGCGAGCCTGCGCAGCAGGTGCACGTACCCGGCGGCGTCGAAGGTGTCCGGCGCGCCCTTGCGCTCCGCCCGCCCGAGCCGCTGCAGCTCCACCTGAGCCAGGTGGAAGCCGTCCATCCCGACCACCGCGGCCCTCGTGCCCAGCGCCTTCGCCAGCCCCCAGGCCAGCGTCGTCTTGCCGGACGCGGGGGCGCCGACGATGCCGAGCACGCTGCGCTGTCCCGGCTTCGCCAGCGTCTGCGCCCTGCTCAACAGGTCCTCGAACACCGGAGGCATGGCTGTCATGGCAGTACTTCTCCCATCTTCGCGACCGCGGCCGTCCACGACCTCGGTCCTTCATGCCGCACCCGTTCGGCGGCCACCTCGTTGGCGAACTCGATCCAGCGCGGCAAGTCCCCGACGTTCTCGGTTCCTTGACACTGCGCGACCGCGTACGCGAAAGCCCCGTGCCACACGTCGCCCGCACCCAGCGTGTCACGCGCCCGGGTGCCCGGGACGGGGACCGCACCGGATCCGTCCGCCGTCGACCAGCGCACCGGATCGGGGCCCGCGGTCGTGATGACCACCGGCACGCCGTGCTCGCGGGGGTCGTCCCCGCGGTACAGCGAGGAGCAGGCGGCGATGTCGACGAGCGGCAGGAGTTCGGGGAAGACCGGCTTCCAGCTCCCGGCGTCGAGCACCACCGGTATCGCGCGCTCCCGTGCCCAGCGCGCGACCTCCAGCGCCACCTCCGGATGATGCCCGTCCAGCAGCACACACCCCGGCAATTCGTCACCTACTTGCGATAGCTGCGCGCGCAAGGATCGCAAGTAGGTGACGAATTGCGAGGAGGCGTGGGCGTTGCGCGAGACGACGGTGCGCTCGCCGTCGGAGTCACGGACGACGATGGCGCTGATCGCGGGTGGATCGGGCCGCTCGGGATCGAGGTCGACCAGGTCGACGCCGTGCGCTTCGAGGTCGGCGCGGGCGAGTGCCGCCAGCGGATGCGCACCGGCGACCGTCAGGAGCGTCGCCCCGGCGCCGAGCGCGGCCACGGTCACCGCCGCGTTCGTCGCCGGCCCCCCGGCGGCGACGTCCATCGACAGCGAACGCACCTTCTCACCCGGCGCCGGGATTTCGGCGACGCGCTGAACCTGGTCGACGGTGCACAAGCCCGCCAGCAGCACCCGCACTAGCATCGAAGTACTTTTTCCCGCTGAGATGCCATCAGCTCAGCCCCGTGTGGACGGCTGAAGCGACCTCTTCGACTTCGCCGTTCTCACCGATCTTCAGCGCACCCGTGAGCAGGCCGACGACCTGGTTCATGGTGTGCGTCTTCGGCGAGACGACCGCGACCCGTTTGCCGAGGCGGTGCACGTGGATGCGATCGGCGATGTCGAACACATGCGGCATGTTGTGGCTGATCAGCACCACCGGCAGGCCGCGTTCGCGGATCCGGTTGATCAGGTCGAGCACCTTGCCGGATTCGGCGACGCCGAGAGCGGCGGTGGGCTCGTCCATGATCACCGCTTTGGTGCCGAACGCGGCCGCCCGCGCGACCGCGACACCCTGGCGCTGCCCGCCGGACAACGTCTCCACGGGCTGCGTGATCGACTTGATGTTGATGCCGAGTTCGTCGAGGATCCGCTGCGCGTCGGCCCGCATGGCGGCGCTATCCAGTTTGCGAAACACTCTCCCGAAGAGGTCCTTACGCCGCTTTTCCCGGCCGAGGAACATGTTCGACGCGATGTCGAGCGCGGGCGCGACGGCGAGATCCTGGTACACCGTCTCGATCCCGTAGTGCCGAGCGTCCAAAGGGGACTTGAAGTGGACGGTCTGACCGTCCACTTTGATCTCACCCGAATCCGGGATCACCGCGCCCGAAAGAGCTTTGATGAGGCTTGACTTGCCGGCGCCGTTGTCGCCGACGACGGCGAGCACCTCGCCGGGGAACAGCTCGAAGTCGGCGCCGTCGATGGCGGTGACCCGGCCGTAGCGTTTGACCAGTCCTTGAGCGGACAACGTGGGCGTCGTCATGACTGCTGCCTCCTCGCGAACCGGTCGACGCAGACCGCGCCGATGAGCAGGGCGCCGGTGGCGACGTCCTGGTAGAGCGCGTCCACCCCGAGCTGGGTCAGCCCGGACCGCAGGACCGCGACGACCAGCGCGCCCATCATCGTGCCGAGTACGGAACCCCGGCCGCCGAACAGGCTCGCGCCGCCGAGCACCACCGCCGTGATGGAGTCGAGGTTGCCGAGCTGGAAGGCGTTCGGGTCGGCGTTCGGCACGCGGCCGAGCGCCTGCCAGGCGGCGATCCCGACGATCACCCCGGCGACGATGTACACCGAAAGGATCGTGCGGTTGACCTTGATCCCGGACAGCCGCGCGGATTCCGGCGCGTTGCCGACCGCGTAGACGTGCTTGCCCCACGGCGTCCGCGTGAGCGCGTACCAAAGGCACAGGTACATCAGCAAAGCGAGCGTCATGCCGTAGGTGATCGGGATGCCGCCGAACAGGTACCGGCGGGTGCCGAGCCATTTGAGCAGTTCGTCCGCGACCGGGACGGCCTGGCCGTCGGCGAACAGTTTCGCGGCCGCGGTGAGCACCGTCAGCAAGCCGAGCGTGACGATGAACGGCGGCAGTTTGATCCGGGTGACCAGCGAACCGGTGACCATCCCGATCACCACCGTCGCCACGATTCCCAGCAGCAGCGCCCAGATCCCGGAGACGCCGCCGACCACGAGCTTCGCCATGATCAGCGTCGCTAGCACCATCGCGGCCGCGTTGGCCAGGTCGATGCCCGCGGTCAGGATGATCAGCGTCTGCCCGAGCGCGAGCGTGCCGACCACCAGGGACTGTTGCACCACAAGGGAAAGGTTGTCGAGGTCGAGGAACGTGTCCGTCGAGAGGGAGAACACCACGATCGCGACGAGCAGGGCCAGCGCGGGCCCGACGGCCGGTGCGCGCAGGAAGAACTCACCGATCGACGGGCGTTCGTTGCCTTTCAGGGTTGCAGTCGTCACTTCGTCCCCCAGCAGTTCTCGAGGCCCCACTTGGTGTCCTGGCTTTCCACGCCGGGGATCGGCTTGTCGGTGATCACCGCGGACCCGGTGTCGACGAACCCGCTCGGCTTCTTGCCGGTCTTGGCGTATTCGACGGCGGCGAGGACGCCCTGCTCGGCCATCTTCTTGGGGAACTGCATGACCGTGGCGGCGTACTGGCCGTCGCGCACGTTCTTGACGCCTTCGCAGCCGCCGTCGATCGAGCCCATCACGATCTGGTTCACCAGGCCGCGGGCCTGGAGCGCGGCGTAGGTGCCGCGGCCCATCGGCTCGTTCATCGTGTAGACGGCGTTGATTTCGGTGGTGCGCTGAAGCAGGTTCTCGACACCCTGCTGCGCGAGGCTTTGGTCGCCGTTCGCGGGCGTCTTGCCCTTGATCTCCGGCGAAGCGTCGGTCAGCCCGATGCCCTTGAGGAACCCGGTGTGCCGCTGAGTGTCCACTGTAGACCCCGCGGTGCCGTCCACCATGAACAGCTTCGGCGGCTTGCCTGCCAGCGCGGCCTTGACGTACGCGCCTTGGCGGCGTCCGGCCTCGAAGTTGTCCGTGGCGAAGGTGGCGTCGACGGCGGTATCCGGCTCGGTCGCCGTGTCGAGCGCGATGACCAGCACCCCGGCCTTGCGGGCGCGGTCGATGGCGTCGAGGACACCGGTCGACGAACTCGGCGTGATCAGGATGGTGTTCGCACCCTGCTGCATGAGGTTCTCGATGGCCCGGACCTGGCCGTCGTTGTCACCGTCGAACTGGCCGGCGAGCGCGCTGAACTCCGCGCCGTTCGCCTCGGCGGCGGCCTTGGCGGACGCTCTCAGTTCCACGAAGTAGGGATTGGTGTCGGTCTTCGTGACCAGGCCGACCTTGGCCTTGCCACCGCCGCCCGCGTTCGAGCCGCCACCCCAGTGGCGTTCGACGGTGCACCCGGCCGAGGTCACCGCGAGTGCGGCGGCCATGGCGAGCGCGGCGAGACTGCGCTGTCTCATGGGGATGCCCTCCGATTCAAGGCTGTCCGTGATGGACCGGAAGGTAGACAGGGTTATGCTCACTCGCAAGCGTTTGCGCAAACGCTTGCCCCCAGACTCTCTCGACAGAGCACTCACCGAGGATTGGTAATGCCGCCGTCTCGCTCGTCCCGTCCCACCCAACGCGACATCGCCGAGCTGGCGGGAGTCTCGATCACCACTGTTTCCCACGTGGTCAACGGGACAAGGGCGGTGGCCGAAGAGACCAAGCTGGCCGTCCTCCGCGCGATCGAGCAGACCGGCTACACCGGTGACGCCATCGCCCGCTCGCTGGTGACCGGCGGGACGAGGTCGATCGGCGTCGCGATCTCCCTGGTCGCGAACCCGTACTTCGCCGTCCTGATCCAGGCGATCGAACGCGAAGCCGCACTGGCCGGGTACACGGTCTTGCTCGCCGACACACACGACACCGTCGACACCGAACGTGAGACCGTGCGGACCCTGCGTTCGCGCCGCGTCGACGGGCTGCTGATCACGCCGTCGCCTGGAGACGGTTCGGTGATCGGCGAACTCGTCTCGCTCGACGTCCCGACCGTGCTCATCGACCGGCTCTCCACCCGCACCGACGTCGACCAGGTCGGCGCCGAGAACATCCAATCGACGTCCGCGCTGACGGCGCATCTGGCGTCGCTCGGGCATCAGCGGATCGGCATGATCAGCGGCACGGCCGGGCTGAGCACCAGCGAAGAGCGGATCCTCGGCTATCGCTTGGGGCTCGGCCGTTCGGGTTTGACCTGGTCGGAGGACCTGGTCGCGTGCGGGCAGTCCTCGCAGGCTGGCGGGGCCCTCGCGCTGAGCACACTGCTCGCGCTGCCCGAGCCGCCGACGGCGCTCGTGGTCGCCAACGACACCATGATGGTCGGCGTGCTGCACGAGTTGCGGCGGCGCGGGCTGCGAGCGGGCGTCGACCTGCCGGTCGTGGTCTACGACGACGTCGAATGGGCCGATCTGGTCGATCCGCCGCTGACCACGATGGCGCAGCCGATCGAGGAGATCGGCACACAGGCGGTGCGCCTCCTGCTGGCGAGGATCAACGATCCGGGACGCAAGGCCCAGACGATGCGTATTCCGCCTACGCTCCGCCATCGCGCGTCCTGCGGATGCGCTCTCGTTCACTCGTATTGATGATTGTTGGGAGACTTTCCGGTCTTGCCGCCGAGCGACGCTCCGTCAGCCGTTACCGTCGTTCAGGCTCGGATGAAGGCGTGGAGCGATGACCGCATTGTCCCCGGCGTTACCCCTGTGGGAGGACACCCCTGTCACCCACCGGTTCGGGGTGGCCATGGCGATGCACGCGAACCCGTATTCGGGTGAACTCGTCCGCGCCATCCGCCGCGCCGCACGCCGTCACGGCTGCGAAATCACCCTCGCCGACACCGGGGACAGCGTCGCCGAAGAAGCCGCGGTCATCCGCGCGCTGCGGGCGGACCGTGTCGACGGTGTGCTGCTCGTCCCGGCGGCCGGCGACGAAGCGGTGGTCAACGGACTGGTCCGGATGGGCGTGCCGACCGTGCTCGTCGACCGGATGGCCGGCCGCAACGACGTCGACCAGGTCGGCTCCGAGAACATCCAGGCCGTGTGCGCGCTCGTGCGGCACCTCGCCGGGCTGCGGCACCGCAAGATCGGCTTCATCTCGGGCGAAGAGGACATGACCACCTACGAGGAGCGGGCACTGGGCTACCGGCTCGGCCTCGGCCGCTCCGGCCTCCGGTGGACGTCGCAGCTGGTCGCGTGCGGGCAGTCGACCCCTGGCGGGGCCGCCGCCGCGACCGCGAAACTGCTGGACAGCTGGCCGTCGCCGACCGCGCTCGTGGTGGCGAGCGAGGCGATGATGATCGGCGTCCAGTACGAGGCGCACCGGCTCGGCATCCGGATCGGGCGCGACCTCGCGATCGTCGGCTACGGCGACATGGAGTGGGCGGGGCAGGTGACCCCGGCGGTCACCACGATGGCGCAGCCGATCGAGGAGATCGGGCGCAAGGCCGTCGAACTCCTGCTGGCCCGGATCACCGACCCTGAGCGACGGCCCGAATCCGTACGGCTCGCACCGCGGTTCATACACCGTCAGTCGTGCGGCTGCTGAATCACTACAGCGCCGATTGGATCCTCAGCGGTAGAGAGTGCTTCGGATCTCGCTGGTGAGAAGCCCGCCGCCGGGTGATGATGGCGGAATGACCGACCTGTGGACCGTGCACACCGCCGACCTCGGAGCAGACGTGCTGACCGCGGCACGCGCTCTGCTGGACGACGCTTTCGACGGCGATTTCAGCGACCACGACTGGGAGAACGCCCTCGGCGGCATGCATACGCTGGTGTGGGAGAGCGGCGAACTCGTCGGGCACGCGTCACTGGTCCAGCGGCGGCTGGTGCACGACGGGCGGACCCTCCGGACGGGTTACGTCGAGGCGGTCGCCGTCCGGTCGGATCACCGGCGACGCGGGCACGGCGCCGCGATGATGGACGCGCTGGAGCGGGTCCTGCGGAAGGCGTACGACCTCGGGGCGCTCTCGGCGTCCCACGAGGCTCTGGAGTTCTACGCGTCGCGCGGCTGGCTGCTGTGGCGCGGGACTTCGTCGGCCATGACGCCTTCGGGCGTGGAACCGACGAAGGAGGAAGACGGGTCGATCCACGTGCTGCCGGTGGGCGTCACCCTCGATCTGGACGGGGAGATCACCTGCGACTGGCGTGCGGGCGACGTCTGGTGACGCAATTAGTCACCTACTTGCGTCGTCCCCTCGCGTTGTACGCCTGGCGCGCGTCGCAAGTAGGTGACTAATTGCGGGGGTCGAGGGTCGCTGCGGCTTCGAGGAGCATCCACGCGCTCACCTGAACGGACAGGTCACGTTCCGGGGCATCACCCGCGAGGGGCAGCGAAGGCGCCGGAGTCGCCCAGTCGGCGCTGAAGAGCGGCCCGTGCGGCGTCTCGGCGGCACCGGACCAGCAGGCCTCAGCCGACCGGATGACCAGGTCGCGCGCGATCCCGCTCGGCAGCGTCGGCGCCGCGAGCGCCAGGTACCGGGCCAGGATCCCGCCGAACAGGCCGCCGTCGCCGCCTTCCTGCCCTCGGATCACCCCGTTCGGCGCGACGTGTTCCGCGACCGCGCGGACCGTGCGCTCCACACTGTCCAGTTCGGACAGTTCGAGGCAAGCGCCGAGATAAACCCCTTGGCAGTACGTGAAAATATGTTTGACCAGTTCGCCGCTGCCGACCCGCAGGCCGTCCCACACCAATCCGGAATCCGGGTCGACGAGCCGCTCGGTCATCCAGTCGGTCAAACCACGAGCGTGCTGCGTCGCACCTTCGCGGGCATGGAAGATCGCGGCCGGGCCGTTCGCGGGGGCATTCTTGAAATCGTCGCCGACGCGCCACCAGATCCCGCCGCCGGCGTCGTCGGTCCAGCCTTCGCGCAGCCGTGAGCTGATCGCCTCCAGCCCGCCGCGGACGTCCGGCCCGAGCTGCCCGACGCGTTGCAGCGCGAGGCCGAGCCAGGCGATGTCGTCGTAGTAGTCATTGATCCACTTGCCGAAGTTGCGCAACCGCACGGACAGCACGAACCGGTCGATCAGCTTCAGCCGATCCGGTGAAGGGTCCCGCAGCTGCGCGTCGACGAGGGTGTCCAGCAGATGTGCCTGCCACCAGTAGTTCCAGTGCCAGTGGACGCGCTGGCCCATCGAGGGCGGCCAGCCGCTGCGGCCGAGCACGGTGCCGGGCAGTCCCCAGACACCGCGCAGATGCCGGTCGCGGATCGCGCGCTCGGCGGCCGCGGCCCGGTCGGCGAGAGCAGTCATCGCGCCATCATCCCTTGCCCGCCGACATACCGCTCAGTATGTTGGGAGTACTCCCGAACCCGCGAGGTGCTTCATGACCACGGCGCACGTGACCTGCCCGCTCTGCGAAGCCACCTGCGGGCTGGAGGTGACGATCGACGAGAAGAGCCTGGTCACCCGCGTGCAGGGTGACCAGGAGGACGTCTTCTCGAAGGGCTACATCTGCCCGAAGGGCGCTTCGCTCGGCGCGCTGCACCACGACCCGGACAGGCTCACAGCGCCGCTGGTGAAACGCGACGGCGAGTTCGTCGAAGTCACCTGGGACGAGGCCTTCGCCGAGATCGACCGGCGGCTCCGGCCGATCATCGACGAGTACGGCAAGAACGCCGTCGCGGTGTACTCCGGCAACCCGACGGTGCACAACGCGGCACTGGTGCTCTACGGCCGCGTGTTCTTCAAAGCCTTGGGCACCAAGAACTTCTATACCGCGACCACGGTCGACCAGATGCCGAAGCACTTCTCCTCCGGCTACCTCTTCGGCGACCCGCAGACCATTCCCGTCGCCGACCTCGACCGCACCGGGCACCTGCTCATCCTGGGCGCGAACCCGTTGGTGTCCAACGGAAGCCTGATGACCGCGGCCGACACCAGGGGCAGGCTGCGCGGGATCCGGAAGCGCGGCGGCAAGATCGTCGTCCTCGATCCTCGCCGCACCCGGACCGCCCAGCTCGCCGACGAACACCACGCGATCCGGCCCGGTACCGACGCGTTGTTCCTGTTCGCGCTGGTCAACGTCCTGTTCGCGGAGAACCGGGTCGATCCGGGAGAGCACGTCAACGGCGTGGACGAGGTTCGCGTGCTCGCGGAGCCCTTCACCCCGGAGGCGGTCGCGCCCGCGACCGGGATCGACGCCGCCGAGATCCGCCGCATCGCGCTCGAACTCGCGGACGCCGAGCGCGCCGCGGTGTACGGCCGGATGGGGACCACGACGCAGTCGTTCGGCACCATCGCGAGCTGGCTGGTCGACGTCGTCAACACGCTCACCGGCAACCTCGATCGCGAAGGCGGCGTGATGTTCCCGCTGCCCGCGCTCTGGCGGCCGCGCCGGTCCTCTCCGTTCACCAGCGGCCGCTGGACGAGCCGGGTGCGCGGGTATCCCGAGGTGCTCGGCGAACTGCCGGTGGCCACGCTCGCGGACGAGATCGAGACACCCGGCGAGGGCCGGGTGCGGGCGCTGGTGACCATCAGCGGCAACCCGGCGCTGAGCACACCCAACTCCGCGCGGCTCACGGAAGCGTTGCGGCAGCTGGACTTCATGGTCTCGCTCGACGTGTACCTCAACGAGACCACGCGGCACGCCGACGTCATCCTGCCCGGCCCTTCACCGCTGGAGCGGCCGCATTACGACGTCGCGCTGTACGCGCTCGCCGTGCGCAACGTCGCGAACTGGACTCCGCCGCCGCTCGAAACGGACCTGCCGCAGGAGTGGGTGACCCTGCTGCGGATGGCCGGGATCGCCGCCGGCCAGGGCCCGGACGTCGACGTCGCCGCCTTCGACACGATGGTCGCGGGCGAAACGGCGCGGCGCACCGGTGTCGACCTTTCGCTCGCCGAAGGCCGCACGGGACCGGCGCGGATGATCGACCTGATGCTGCGCGGCGGACCGTACGGGCTGAAGCTGGCGGACCTCGAAGCCGCCCCGCACGGCATCGATCTCGGCGCGCTGAAGCCGCGGCTGCCGGAGGTGCTCACCACCGCCAGTGGCAAGGTCGAGCTGGCCCCGGACGCGATCACGAAGGACGTTCCGCGGCTGCGAGCGGAGCTGGACAAGGCACCGGACGGCGGTCTGCTGCTGATCGGACGGCGGCACCTGAGCTCGAACAACTCGTGGATGCACAACCTGACGCCGCTGGTCCGCGGCGGGAACCGGTGCACCGTCCAGGTTCACCCGGACGACGCCTCCCGGCTCGGGCTGACCGACGGCGGGCTCGCGTCGGTGACGTCGCGGGCGGGGAAGCTGGAAGCCCCGGTGGAGGTCACGGCCGACGTCCGGCCTGGCGTGGTGAGCATGCCGCACGGCTGGGGTCACGACGTCGACGGCACGCGCACGCGGGTCGCGGCCGCGCACGCCGGGGTCAACTCGAACCTGGTCGCCGACGAGACCCTGCTCGACGTCCCGTCCGGAACCGCCGTGCTCAACGGCATCCCGGTCGAGGTCGCCCCCGTCTAGCCCCCGCAATTAGTCACCTACTTGCGGCCTGTGACTCGCGCTTGATCGCCCGCGGAACGACCGCAAGCAGGTGACTAATTGCGGGCGTTCGGGTCACCAGGCTTGGGTGAGGTCGGCGTGCTGCCGGATCCAGGCGTGCATGACGATCCCGGCGGCGACGCCGGCGTTGATCGAACGGGTCGTGCCGAACTGCGCGATCGAGACGACCAGCGCGGCCGTCTTCTGCGCCTCGGCCGACAAGCCGGGCCCTTCCTGGCCGAACAGCAGGACGCAGTCACGCGGCAGCTCGGCGGTCTCGACGGGCTGCGAGCCGGGGGTGTTGTCGACGGCGACCACGGCGAGCCCCTCCGTCGCGGCGAAGGTCAGCAGCCCGTTGACGTCCTCGTGGTGGAGAAGGTGCTGGTAGCGGTCGGTCACCATGGCGCCGCGCCGGTTCCAGCGCCGCCGCCCGACGATGTGCACCGCGGCCGCGGCGAACGCGTTCGCCGTCCGGACCACGGTGCCGATGTTGTGGTCGTGCTGGAAGTTCTCGATCGCCACGTGGAACGGGTGCCGACGGCTGTCCACATCGGACACGATGGCCTCGCGCCGCCAGTAGCGGTACGGGTCGACGACGTTGCGGCGGTCGCCGTTCGCGAGGAGTTCCGGATCGTAGCGTTCGTCCGAAGGCCACTCGCCCTCCCACGGACCGACGCCGACCTCTTCCTTCGCCACCCATTCGGTGGGACCGGCCTCTTCCGACAAGTTCACCCGAGGATTGTCACTCAGCCCATGCTGACGCGGTGCGCCGGTGCGTCCCCGTCGTGGTGGCGGTGACGCCAGCGCTGGTACGCGCCGATGTAGGAGATGATCACCGTCGCCATCGCGATCACGACGACGATCGGCAGCGACGAGCGCGGGAACACGGTGTCGTACAGGTAGTAGGCGTTGAAGCCGCCGGGCAGGTCGCCGAGACCCTGCTGGTGCCGGAAGTAGTTCTCGGCGGCCGTCAGCGGGCAAGGCCACGGGAAGACGTTGACGAGGACCCCCCATGCGGCGAAGAACACATGCACGAAGATCACCTTCGGCCACCGCCACGCGAGAAAACCACCGAATCCGATGAACAACAGCGCGAAAATGTGCACCGCGACTGTCACGTTCGCCAGGAAACCCGCCACCTCAAGCCCCCTTCACACCCCTACCTGCGACGTTACCCCTCTCGTATTGAGAAACGCTCACGAAAAAACGGGGCATCCTCCGTTCGCACAGAGGATGCCCCGTTCGGGAGGCTTTACTCAGGACAGACCGAGATCGTCCTTGTTCAGAATGTAACGGTATTCGAGGCCTTCCTTCTCGATGGCCTCGCGCGCTCCGGTGTCCCTGTCGACGACGGTCGCGACGCCGACCACCTTCGCTCCGGCCTCGCGCAGCGCCTCGACGGCGGTGAGCACGCTGCCGCCGGTGGTCGAGGTGTCCTCGACGGCCAGTACGCGCTGCCCGAGCACCTCGACGCCTTCGATCCGGCGCTGCATGCCGTGCGCCTTGGCGCCCTTGCGGACGACGAACGCGTCGAGCACGACGCCGTCGGTGGCCGCGGAGTGCAGCATGGCCAGCGCCACCGGGTCCGCGCCGAGGGTCAGGCCGCCGGCGGCGACGTAGTCCCAGTCGTGCGTGAGCTGACGAAGCAGCTTCCCGATGAGCGGGGCGGCCGCGTGATGCAGCGTCGCCCGCCGGAGATCGATGTAGTAGTCGGCTTCCTTGCCAGAGGACAAGGTCACCTTGCCGTGCACGACGGAGAGTTCGCCGACCAGTCTCGCCAGTTCGAGTTTCGCCGCTTGATCAACACCGGGGTACGCCACGGCCGAGAGTCTTACACACGGCTCGCGGCGCACCACCGGGGTGTTTCCCGCAGTGCGCTCAGTCACTGCCGGACGTCGCGGCGTCCACGGCCTGCCCGCGGGTCGCCAGCCAGGCCGGGACCAGGGTCGCCACCAGCGCGAGCGCCGCGGCGAGCCCGATGATGGACAGGTAGATCAGCGGGGAGCCCATCGGCAGCAGGGAATCGGTCGCCACCAGGCAGAACGGGACGATCGAGCCCGCCGCCACGACGGTGCCGAGCACGATCCCGAGCAGCGCGACGAGCCCGCCTTCGTAGCCTGCCATCCGCAGCACCTGCGCCCTGGTCGAGCCGGTGAGCCGCTGGAGACCGAACTCGCGGCGCCGCCGCACCGTCGCCATCACCAGCGTGTTGGCCACCGAAATCACCGTGTAGGCGATGATCATCCCGACCAGCAGGTAGTTCACCCACGCGCCGACGGCCTGGTCCTTGGCGTGCGCCGCGACGAGCGCGTCCCGGTCGCCGACGGACACCGGCTGCCCGGCCGTCGCCTCGCGAAGCCGTTCGGTGAGCGCTGCCGGATCGACGTCCGGGGCCGCGCGGACCAGCATCTGCGGGGCGAGTCCGGCGGTGGTGTGCGGGGCCAGCAGCCCGGCAGGGAGCAGCAGGCTCTCGAAACCGGGGCGCTGGCTGGTCACCGCGACGACCTTGACGTCGACCGGGGTGCCGTCGCCGAGCCGCAGGCTCAGCTTGTCGCCGACACCGCGGCCGAAGTCCTTCGCGAAGACCTCGGGGAGCGCGACGGTCATCCCGGTCAACGCCTTCAGGTCGCCCTGGGTCACCTTGGTGTCGGTGGTCGCGGCCGCGCCGGAGGCGGTGAGACCGATCGCCGGACGGCCCTCGTCTGAGGAGTCGTACGGCTCCTCGATGAACACGCTGCTGGTGACGTACTCGGACGCTCCGGCGACCCCGGGTACGGCCTGGATCCGCTGGACGAGGTCCGGGGACAGCCCGCCCGCCGCGGAAGCGATCACGGCGTCGGCGCGGACGTCTTCGGTGAACGCCTGGTTGGCCAGCTCCTGCTGGGTGGTCTGCAGGTAGATGTTCGCGGTCGCGATCCCGACGGCGAGCATGATCGGGGTGACCGCGCCGGCCGCCCGGACGATGCCGGCCCGGGTGTTGAGCACGGCGAGGTGCCCGGCGATCCCGCCGAACAGGCGCATCGGCCACCGCAGGATCGCCGTCATCACCTTGGCGACGCCGGGGGTGATCATCGCGACGCCGAGCGCCCAGAGGATCACCGCGGGTCCGGCGGTGCTGGCCGCGATCGGGCCGGTCATCACCGCGACGGTCACGATGGCCAGCGCGGTGCCGCCGCCGAAGCAGAGGACGGCGAACACGACCCGCGTCGGGGTCAGCCAGCGGCGGGTCACCGCGGCCTCGGCGAGCGCCTCGGTCGGCCGGATCTTCCCGGCGCGGCGGCCCGCGAAGAAGGCGGCGATGAAGACCGCGAGCATCGCGGCTCCCGCACCGACGACGGCGGGCAGCCAGCCTTGATAGAACCGCAGAACCCCGGGCACCACGCCGTTTTCGACGAGCTGCCCGAACAGCCACTCGCCGAGGAACGGGCCGAGGGCGGCGGCGAGCGCGGTGGCGAGCAGGCCGACGGCCAGCGCTTCGCCGAGCACCATGCGCCGGAGCTGGCGCGGGGTCGTGCCGATCGCCCGCATCAGCGCCAGTTCACGCGAACGCTGCTGGGTGGACAGACTGAGCGTGCTGGCGACGACGAACATCGCGACCATCACCGAAAGCCCACCGGACACCGCGGCGATGACGATCAGGTTCGCCCCGCTCGAATCGGCCTCGGGAAACTCCGCGACACCGCGGTCGATCCCGCTCAGGACGTTCGCCCCGGTCGCGACCTCGGCGACCTTCGCCTGCACCGCTTCGAGGTCGGCGCCCGGGTCGGTGAAGACGCCGATGACGTCGGCCTTGCCGGGGTACCCGGAGAGCCGGGCGGCGTCGGCGGCGGAGAAGAACATGGCGGCCTGCGTGATCGAACGCGGCGCACCGGCCACGCCCGACACCCGGAAGCCTTCGATTTCGCCGTGGGCGGCGACGTCGATCCGGTCGCCGGGTTTGAAGCCGGACGTCGACTCGACGACGACCTCACCCGCGGCGGGCGCGGCCCCCTCGGCCAGCGTGTACGGGGTCAGCGCGGCGGAGTCCCAAGCGTGGCCGAGTGCGGGCTTGCCACCCGCCGCGACCGGGAAGCTCACTTCACCGACGACGTCCGAGACACCCGGGACGGACCGCAGCCGGGAAACCAGCCCGTCGTCGAGCCGGACACGCTCGGGGAGCCGCGCGTCCTCGAATTTGCGCTTGTCATCGGCGTCGAGGGAGGCGGGGTCCGCCTTGGGCAGCTCGAAGGTCTGGCCGCCGGTGACGACGATCGGCGCGGCGGCGAGGCGCTGGGGTTCCGCGTTGCCGCGGATCCCGGTCTCCATCAGGCCTCCGCAGGAGGCGACGATCAACGCGCCGAAGAAGACGGCGATGAAGGTGCCGATGAATCCGCCCTTGCGCAGGCGCAGGGTCCGGAAGGCGAGTCGCAGCATCACGCACCCGCCTTGACCTGGCTGCCCCAGGCACCCAGGTGGATCATGCGTTCGGCGACGACGTCCGCCGTCGGCGCGTGCAGTTCGTCCGCGATCCGGCCGTCGGCGAGGAAGATGACGCGGTCGGCGTAGGAGGCGGCCATCGGATCGTGGGTCACCATGATCACCGTCTGGCCGGTCGTCCGGACCGAATCGCGCAGCAGCGCGAGGACCTCGGCGGCGGTGCGGGTGTCGAGCGCGCCGGTCGGCTCGTCGGCGAAGACCACTGCGGGCCGGGTGACCAGCGCCCGCGCGATCGCGACGCGCTGCGCCTGCCCGCCGGACAGTTCGCCGGGAAAGTGCTTGCGGCGGCCGGAAAGCCCGACCCGGGTCAGCATCTCCTCGACGACCCGGCGGTCCGGCTTGGCGCCGGCGAGCTGCTGCGGGAGCGTGACGTTCTGCTCGACCGTCAGCGCCGGAAGCAGGTTGAAGGCCTGGAAGATGAACCCGACCCGGTCGCGGCGCAGCTTCGTCAGCTTCGCCTCGTTCATCCCGGCCAGTTCCTGCCCGTCGAGTACGACGGACCCCGACGTCGGCCGGTCCAGCCCGGCCGCGCAGTGCAGGAAGGTGCTCTTGCCCGAGCCCGAGGGGCCCATCACCGCGGTGAAACCGCCGCGCGGGAACGCCAGCGTCACCCCGTCCAGGGCGACGACGCCCTTGCCGTATTCCTTGCGGACGCCGTCGAGCCGGACCGCGTCACCGTTCCACCCAGTGTTCATGGGGAAAACCCTAGGAATTCCCGGCCGGACACACCCTGGTGCGAACGTGCGTCTCCTTGGTAGGGCGGGCCCTACCGAACCCGGACGGCAAAGGCCGCACAGGCATACTCGGGTGAAATCACGAAAGGATCTTTCTGCATGCGGAAGCTCGTGTACTACGTCGCCACCACTCTCGACGGTTTCATCGCGGGCCCCGACGGCGCCGACCCCACCGGACCCGACGGGTTCTGGCCGATTCCGGCGGACTACCTGGAGTACCTGATCGCGGAGTACCCGGAGACGCTGCCCGGCCCCGCCCGCGCGGCGATGAACGTCACGGCGGAGGGCACGCACTTCGACACCGTGCTCGAAGGACGGCGCAGCTACGAAATCGGGCTGAAGGCGGGCGTCCCCGACGCCTTCCCCCACCTTCGTCACCTGGTCTTCTCCCGGACGCTCGCCGAGAGCCCGGCCCCCGCCGTGGAACTGGTCGCCGACGACCCCATCGGCAAGGTGCGGGAGCTCAAGCAGGAAGACGGCAAGGACATCTGGCTCATCGGCGGCGCCGAACTGGCGGGCGCGCTCTACCCGGAGATCGACCAGCTCGTGCTGAAGATGGCAACGCTGACGATCGGCACGGGGATCCCGCTCTTCTCCCGCAACGCCGCCTTCGACCCACGCGTCTGGAAGCTCACCGGGCACAAGCTGCTCGACAGCGGCGCGGCCTTCGTCACTTACACGCGTTGATCCGGCGGCAAGGGCCGCGCCTCAGGTGCGGCCCTTGCCCCCGAAACCGCCGCCGAGCTTCCGCAGCACCGCGCGCGGCAGCAGTCCGCCGACCGCGACGATCGCCTTGTACTGCAGGCTCGGCACCGAGATCACCTTGCCGCGGCGCAGATCCGCGAGTGCCTCGTCCACGACCTGCTCGACACGGAGCCAGAACGCTTTGGGCCCTGGCTTGTCCAGGCCCGCTCGCTGGTGGAACTCGGTGACGGTGAACCCGGGGCAGAGCGCCATCATGCGGATGTTCTTCGGCAGCGAGGCCGCGATGCCCTCGGTGAACGAGGTGACCCAGTTCTTGCTGGCCGTGTACGTGGAACCGCGGCCGCTGAAGAAGCCCGCGACCGAGCTGACGTTGATGATCGCGCCTTCGCCGCGGTCGATCATCCCCGGCAGCGCCGCGCGGGTGAGCCGCAGGACGGCGGTGACATTGACGTCGAGCTGACGTTGCAGCGCGTCCGGCGGGATGGTCCAGAAATCGCCGTTGAGCCCGAAGCCCGCGTTGTTCACCAGTAGGTCCACCGGCTCTTCGGCCAGCCGTGTCTCGACAAGCGCACGTCCGTCCACTTCGGACAGATCGGCGGGCAGGACGACGACGTCGACGCCGTGCGCATCGACCAGTTCCGCGGCGAAGCTCTCCAGCCGGTCGACGTCGCGGGCGACGAGCACGAGGTCGTACGCCTCGGCGGCGAGCCTGCGCGCGAACTGCGCGCCGATGCCGGCGGTGGCGCCGGTGATCAGTGCGGTCGGTGTCATGTCGCCGAACCTACTCCTCGGTCGGGTTCGGCGGAGAGTGTCTGAAGGGGCGAGTGTGGGGGTCACCCACCGTGGGGATTTGACGTGCAACCGCTCAAGTCGGGAAGTATCGTCCGGCCCCATGGGGAAGCACAGCAGGCGCAAGCCGGGCTACCTGCCCAAAGTCGCGGCCGGCGCGGCGCCGCTGGCCTTGTTGTTCGCCGGTCCGGCCGGCGCACTCGCCGCCCAGACCGATCCGTCGATCCCGCTTCCACTCGATCACCAGCGCGAAGGCACCCTCGATCGCGGTGTCGGCTTCACCAGCGAAGGCGACACATCCGTCTTCCGCGGTTTCCTGACCAACACCGAACGGAACGTCTTCAGCAAGGACGTCGGCGACGTCAAAACCATCGCGGACGTCCGCCGGTCGGTGAGCGAGACCGTCGAGACCCGCGACGGTGTCACGGCCAGTCCGGACAAGGTCGGCGTGCTCGCCGCAGCGAAGACCGCCGAAGCCGCCAAGCAAGGCCAGCGGGAAGCGGTGAAGCTCGACCGCCACGGCAGTGTCGTCGCCGGGAACGAGACAGAACTCGAGCGGACCGGCACCCGGCTGACCGAGGCCACGATCGACCCGCGCACCGGCGTCCCCACCCTTGTTTCCGAGGACAGCCGCGGTCTCCGCGCGGCCGAGGGGACCTATCACGCCGTCCGCCCGCTGCCCGGGGTCGGCGTGATCAACGAGACGGAACAGCACGTCGGCGGCGGCCTCGACCGGGCCATGCGGCTCGACGGCGGTTTCTCCGGTGACCTCGGCGGCGTGCTGGAGGCGGGCCGGTCTTCCGGGCACGCCGTCGACGTCGGCGAACTCGCCGCCGTCGGGACGACGTCGGCGCAGCACGGCAACGGCCGGTTCAAGGGTCTCCTGCCGCTGGACGTCGGCTCCGGCACCGGCTTCGGCCAGGAACACGCTCTCGGCGGCACCATCGGCCCGTCGTCCGGGCTGGTGACCACCGGAGAGGACCTGGAACTGGCACAGCATGGCGCCGGCATCACCGGGGCCGGTTCGCACCGGATCAGCGGAGACCTCGGAATCGGCGACGTGGCGTCCGCCCGCGGCACCACGACGACGACCTTGCGCGGAGTTCTGCCGACCACCGATCCCGCACAGGCGGGACGGGTGACGCAGTCCGGGACGCTCGATCTGACCGTGCTCGGTCAGTCGTGGCACACCGGCGCGACAGCCGGAGCGCTCCCGTTGGAACTCGAGCGGGCCTAGCGCCTAGCTCTGCGGCTCGATGTCGTCGGCGGCCTCGGCCTGCCAGTGGCGGCCCGGGGTCGAGGCGTTGTCGTACTCCTCGTCGAACGGGTCGACGATGTCGGCGATCTCGCCGAGGTCGCGCAGCAGCCGCTCGAGCCTCGACGGCCCGGCGTTGGGGGCGACGCTCGCGAGCACCCACTCGTTCTCCAGCCACGCCACGCCGACGTCGCCACCGAGTGAATCGGCCGCGTCGACGAGGTCCTGCGTGATCACCTTGCGGGCGCCCTCGGAGTCGTCGGCGAAGGCGTAGCGCTGGCCGATCGGGCCGAGCATCTCGGGCATGTCCTGGCGCTGGAACGGCACACTGGACAGCCACATCTCCAGCGGCACCTCGTGCACACGGTTGCACCGGACGGCGACCACGACCGCCGGGATCTGGCCCTCGGTCTCGATGTCGAAGATGAAGACCGGGCGCCGCCCGTCGGAGGTGAAGGTGGACCCGGCCACGACGTTGACCGCCAGCTGCGCGCCGAAGTACCCGATCGCGCCGTTGGACCACTGCCGCGGCAGCCGCTCGTCCTCTTCGACGAACTGCCAGCCGCGCAGCTCGGCCCAGCGCATTCGCTCGCGATTGCGCGAGCCCTCCTTCGCCCGGTCGGCCGCGAGCAGCGCCAGCCCCGCCACCAAGGCGACGGCGGCGATGACGAACCAGATCCACGCCGGAATACCCACGCCGGTCAGGGTATCCCCCTGCCCTCACCGGATGTGATCGCCGGGCGCCGTGTCGCGCCACCCCTTTCGGTTCCGCGCCCCGAAGACAGGGTGAAACGTCGACAAATCGCTGTGTCGCCAATGCAATGAAGGGGCCTTTCATCGCAAATTTTGCAATGAAAGGCCCCTTCATCTCAGCCGGCGGGTGACCGACCGGCCCGCGTCAGTCCACCCGGGTGACCGTGAGCGCGTCCGACGCCTCCTGGGCCGGGATGTCGACCCGGACCGTGTCGCCGTCCCGGATCTCACCGGCCAGCAACTGTTTCGCCAGCTTGTCGCCGATCGCCGACTGCACCAGCCGCCGCAGCGGCCGTGCGCCGTAGATCGGGTCGAAGCCGTTCAGCGCGAGCCACTCGCGTGCTCCGGCGGTGACGTCGAGCGTCAGGCGACGCCGCGAAAGCCGGGTGGCGAGCCGGTCGATCTGGATGTCCACAATGGACGTCAGCTCGTCGGTGCCGAGCGCGTGGAAGACCACGATGTCGTCCAGCCGGTTCAGGAACTCCGGTTTGAACTGCCGCTGCACCACCGACATCACCGCGTCGTTGCGCTGACGCTCGTCGAGCGCCGGGTCGGCGATGGCCTGCGAACCGAGGTTCGAGGTCAGCACCAGGATCGTGTTGCGGAAGTCCACCGTGCGGCCCTGGCCGTCGGTGAGCCGTCCGTCGTCGAGCACCTGCAGGAGCACGTCGAACACGTCCGGGTGCGCCTTCTCGACCTCGTCCAGCAGCACCACCGAATACGGGCGCCTGCGCACCGACTCGGTCAGCTGCCCGCCCTGGTCGTAGCCGACGTAGCCCGGAGGCGCCCCGACCAGGCGCGCCACCGAATGCTTCTCGGCGTACTCGCTCATGTCGATCCGCAGCATCGCGCGCTCGTCGTCGAACAGGAACTCGGCCAGCGCCTTCGCCAGCTCGGTCTTGCCGACGCCGGTCGGGCCGAGGAACAGGAACGAACCGGTCGGCCGGTCGGGGTCGGCGACGCCCGCCCGGGTGCGGCGCACCGCGTCCGAAACGACCTGCACGGCCTCCTTCTGCCCGACGACGCGTTTGCCGAGCTCCTCCTCCATCCGGAGCAGCTTGCCCGTCTCGCCCTCCAGCAGCCGTCCGGCCGGGATACCGGTCCACGCGCTGACCACGTCCGCGACGTCGTCCGCGCCGACCTCTTCCTTGAGCATGACGTTCTGCTGGCTGACCTCGCTGGCGGCGATCGCGGCCTCGAACTCCTTCTCCAGCGCGGGAATCCGGCCGTAGCGGAGCTCGGCGGCCTTGCCGAGGTCGCCGTCGCGTTCGGCGCGTTCGGACTCGCCGCGCAGCTGCTCCAGCTGCCCCTTGAGGTCGCGGACGCGTTCGATCGAGCCCTTTTCGTTCTGCCAGCGCGCCGTCAGCGCGGTCAGCGTCTCGCGCTTTTCGGCCAGCTCCGAGCGCAGCGCTGCGAGCCGGTCCTTGGAGGCGGCGTCGTCCTCTTTGGACAGTGCCATCTCCTCGATCTCCATCCGCCGCACGGCGCGCTCGACCTCGTCGATCTCGACCGGCCGCGAGTCGATCTCCATGCGGAGCTTCGACGCGGCCTCGTCGACCAGGTCGATCGCCTTGTCCGGCAGGAACCTGGCGGTGATGTAGCGGTCGGACAGGGTCGCGGCGGCGACCAGCGCGGCGTCGGTGATGCGCACCCCGTGGTGCACCTCGTACCGCTCCTTGAGCCCGCGCAGGATGCCGATGGTGTCCTCTGTGGACGGTTCGCCGACCAGCACCTGCTGGAAGCGCCGCTCCAGCGCGGCGTCCTTCTCGATGTGCTGCCGATACTCGTCGAGCGTGGTCGCGCCGACCATCCGCAGCTCACCGCGGGCGAGCATCGGCTTGATCATGTTGCCCGCGTCCATCGCTCCCTCGCCGGTCGCGCCGGCGCCGACGATGGTGTGCAGCTCGTCGATGAAGGTGACGACCTCGCCCGCGGAGTCGGTGATCTCCTTGAGCACGGCCTTCAGCCGCTCTTCGAACTCGCCGCGGAACTTGGCCCCGGCGACCATCGAGCCGAGGTCCAGCGCCACCACTCGCTTGCCGCGCAGCGATTCCGGCACGTCACCGGCGACGATGCGCTGGGCGAGCCCTTCGACGATGGCCGTCTTGCCGACACCGGGTTCGCCGATGAGCACCGGGTTGTTCTTGGTGCGGCGCGAGAGCACCTGCACCACGCGGCGGATCTCGGTGTCGCGGCCGATCACCGGGTCCAGCTCGCCGGCGCGGGCGCGTTCGGTCAGGTCGACGCCGTACTTCTCCAGCGCTTTGAAGGTGCTCTCCGGATCCGGGCTGGTGATCCGCGCGGAGCCGCGCACCTTGGCGAACGCGTCACGCAACGCGTCCGGGGTGGCGCCGTGCCGTTTGAGCAGGTCGGCCACCGGACCGCCCTCGGTGGCGAGGCCGACGAGGAGGTGCTCCGTCGAGACGTACTCGTCGCCGAGTTCGGTCGCGAGCTTCTGCGCGTGCGTCAGCGCCTTGACCGCGTGCGCGTCGAACTGCGGGCTCGACACGGTCGCGCCGGTCGCCGACGGCAGCGCCGCGATCAGCGGCTCCAGCTCCTTGTGCACCTGCTCCGGATCGGCCCCGACCGCGGTCAGCAGCGGTGCGGTGAGCCCCTCACCCTGCGCCAGCAGGGCGCCGAGCAGATGCGCGGCCGCCACGTGCGGGTTGCCCGCCATCGTGGCCGCCTGCGCCGCCGACGAGATCGCCTGCTGGGTCTTCGTGGTCGGGTTGAAAGCGTCCATCCCTCACCTCGTACTAGGTCCTGCGAAAGTCCGTCGACCGGTACAACGTCAACAAAGTTGAGTCTGTTCCGCTCAACTTGAGAAAAGTTCAGCCTCCGGTCGGCGAGACGGCCTCCGCGGGCAGACGCGGGCCCACCCGGCCGAGGCCGACGACGGCCGTGCAGGCGCACGCGGCCACGAGCACCCACGGGATCCAGAGTGCCACGGAGAACAGCGCGACGACGGCCGGAGCGATCACCGCGGCGAGCGTGAACGCGTACTGGAACGCCGCCAGATACCGGCCCCGCGCCTCCGGCGGCGCCGCGGCTTCGGCCAGCGCCCCGGATCGCGCACCGAACGCGAGATCGCCGGCGGCCAGCACGAGGGTCGCGCCGAGCAGGTAAACCGGCTGGAAGACCTTCGGCACGAACACCACCAGGAGGCACGCCAGGCACCACACCGCGAACAACGCCGAGCCCGCGCGCATCGCGGCGATCCGGGTCAGCCTCCGGGTGAGCCGCAAACCGACGACTCCACCCAGACTGGTGACGACGGTGAGCAGCGCGATGATCGCGCCGGGAAGCCATCGCGGGCCCTGCAGGGCGTTGAAGATGTACACCGGCATCCCGATGAGGAAGAAGTCCATCGTGAGCGCGAAGAGTCCGCTGAACACGATGAGCGCCAGGTACGGGCGGTTCCGCCAGACCCGCGCGGGCCCGGAGAGCCGGGGCAGGTGCCGCGGGACCGGCGGGACCAGCGTCGAGAGGATGGCCGCTGCGACGACGAAGGTCGCGACGTCGACCATCACGGCGACGTACAAGCCGTCGCGCCCGATCCACACCAGCAGTCCGGCCGCCGCGAGCCCGCCCAGCCCGAAGCCCGCGGAGCGGACCATCGCGGCTTCGGCGAACGGCCGGTCCTTCGGCCCTTCGCCCGCGACGTCGGCGATGAGCGAGAACTGGGAGCTGTAGAACAGCTGCTGCCCGGCCGCGAGCATGACGGACGCGCCGACGACCCCGGCGAAACCGTCGGCCACCAGGAAAGCGCTCGCTCCGGCGGCCTGGAGAACATGGGAGCAGATCATCACCGTCCGCGGGCCGATCAGATCGACGAGGCGCCCGGCGAGCGCGGGCACGAGCAGACCGGCGAGCGCACCGAGAGTGACCGCGGCCCCCGCCTGGGCGAGGGGCAAACCCACCACACGGATGACGAAGACCAACCCGAGCGGAAGGAAAAGTCCCGAGCCGAAGTTGTCGATTCCCAAGGCGACCAGCAACGCGACCCTGCTCCGCACAACATCGACGCTACCGGCGTGACAGCCAGGCGAAAGGTCCGTTCAGTCAAGACCGGCGGGTAGTAACGGCACCCGTCAGACGTCGCACGTCCGCACCGACAAGGCCGTGCGAAGGTCGGCGTTCATCTCGGCGAGGCGAGTGGTCAGGCCGAGGACCTTTTCGTCGTCCCAATCACCCAGCGCACGCTCCATGAACTCCAGATAACCGGCCCGCCTGCGGCCCAGTTCCTCGTGTCCGCGTTCGGAGATGCTGATGATCGACGCGCGGCCGTCCTCGGGCGCGGGGCGGCGGTCGACCATCCCCGCCGCGGACAGCTGGGAGATTTGACGGCTTACGACCGAAAGGTCCACAAAGCGTCGTTTGGCCAATTCCGAAGGGCGCGCCTCGCCGTGCTTCGCCAGGTCCGACAACAGCATCGCGGCCGCCGGATGCAGACCGGGGTCGTCCTGCCAGGCCTGCATGATCCAGGCGTGCTGCAGCTGGGAGGCGGCCTTCAACTCACGCATCAATTCGACCCTGGCGTCGTCTGCGGAGCTCATCTGCGCCTCCCGGCTACTTGTACAGTACAACTTTATTCGGCGACGCTTGCGTAAGACAACTGTTTACCTCGTGAGATCCCCCACTGCCGACCGGTTTCGAGTACACCCGTCCGGAGCAACGATGCAGGCAAAAAGGCTCTAGGCGGCTAGTCTCGCGAGCGAGCCGGAACCAGCCGACCGACCCGAAAGCCACTGACCGGAGAGGTGAATGACCCGTGAATTCTTCTCCAGTGGACCCTCGTTCGTGAACCTGGGGAACTGTCTTCCGGTATGCGCTTCCCGATCAGCGACTCCCAGCCCGTGACGGCCGACGCGGTCAGCCCGGTGCCGCGTTCCTCGGCACCGAGGGAAGCCCCGCCCGCGGTCACCGCGATGGTGCGGCTCATCCGGGACACCTGGGCGAAGTCGGAGCCCTTCATACCGGAGATCTCCCAGTTCTTCTACGGGATGCTGTTCACCCTCGCGCCCGCCACCCGCGACTTCTTCCCGATCAACATGGAGGTCCAGCGCGGCAGGCTGGTGCGCGCGCTGGTCCACATCGTGCAGATGGTCGACCGGCCGGACGACCTGGTGCCGTTCCTGACCCAGCTCGGCCGTGACCACCGCAAGTTCGGCGTCATCCCCCGGCATTACGAGGCCGTCGGCACCGCGCTGCTCGCCTCGCTCAAGAACCACCTGGGTCCGGACTGGACACCGGAGGTCGAGCGAGCCTGGGCGGAGGCCTTCACCATCGTCGCCCGCGCGATGCAGGAGGCCGCCGCGGCCGACGTGAACCCGGCGTCCTGGTCGGCGACCGTACTCGAGCACCGGCGGCTCACCTGGGATCTCGCCCTGGTCCGCGTCCAGCCCGAATTCCCGGTGCCGTACCAGCCCGGTCAGTACATGAGCGTCGAAGTCCCGCAGCGGCCGAGGCTCTGGCGCTATCTGTCGCCGGCGAACGCGCCGCGCGAAGACGGCGGCATCGAGTTCCACGTGCGCGCGGTCGACGGCGGCTGGGTGTCCCGCGCGATCGTGAGCCACACGCAGCCGGGCGACGTCTGGCGGCTGGGGCCGCCGCTCGGCAGGCTTTCGATCGACCGCACCGACGGCCGCGGCGTCCTGATGATCGCGGGCGGCACCGGCGTCGCGCCGCTGCGCGCCATTCTCGACGACCTCGCGCAATGGGGCGAGAACCCGAAGGTCCAGTTGTTCTACGGCGGACCGTCGCGTGAGGACCTTTACGACCTCGACGAGTTGCGCGCCCTCGCGGCCACCAACCCCTGGCTCACCGTGACCCCGGTGGTCGAGCGCGGTGAGGAAGCCCCGGGTTGCGTCCAGGGCACGCTCGCGGAAGCCGTTACACAGCAAGGGTCCTGGCCAGGGCACCGCATCCTCGTCGCCGGTTCGCCCGCGATGATCCGGGCGACGGTGTCCCGGATGCTGGTCGCGGGCAGCGCGCTCGACCAGATCGCGTACGACCCCTTCACCATCGACTAGGCGCTGTCGAAACCGTTTCCACAATGGTGGATCAGTCGCCGGACTCGTGTCGTTACGTGACGCGGTAATCACGGAGAAAAGCCACCCGATCGGCGGATCACGCGTGGCCGTCGAACTGGCGAAAACCACTGGTGAGCAAGGGAAACCCCCGCCTGCTTGATCACCTTTACTTAGTGCCAGACGGTGTTGACCGCGCGTATATCGTTTGCTCCGTTCGAGCGGGAAACAACCATTCGCGGATCCTTTTTCGACTTCCGGGCATACAGTCGGGAACCCTCGGGGGAACACGAGCAAGATGACATCGGGTCTGGAGAATATGCCCGATCCAACTGGAGAAAATCGTTCACCCATGACTGCCGAAACAGTGAAATACGAGCATCCACCGAGTTCGTCGAGATCCTCGCCGATTCCCGTTCCGCCACTGGTCGAAACACCCGCGGCGGACAAGACCGTCCGGATGGCCGAGCTCATCCGGGAAAGTTTCGCCGCCGTCGAAACGAAGGCAGAGGAGCTGTCCCAGTACTTTTACGGGGCGCTCTTCACTGTCGCACCGGACGCGCGGGCGTTGTTCCCGATCAACATGGCCACCCAGCGAAATCGTTTGCTGCGCGCGCTCGTCTACGTCGTACAGATGGTGGACCGACCCGACGAGCTGGCCACTTTCCTCGGCCAGCTCGGCCGGGACCATCGGAAGTTCGACGTCCTCGGCCGCCATTACGACGCCGTCGGTGTCGCGCTGATCGCCGCGCTGAAAAGATTCTTGAAGGACGACTGGACGCCCGAGGTGGAAGACGCCTGGGTCACCGCGTACGGCGTCATATCGAAGAGCATGCGCGAGGCCGCGGGCAAGGAGGTCGGGCCCGCGTGGTGGAAGGCGACCGTCGTCGAGCACCGGCTCGCCTCCCGCGACGTCGCCGTCATCAAGGTGCGCACGGACCAGCCGCTCCCATACCGGGCCGGCGGCTACGTCAGCGTCGAAGTCCCGCAGCGCCCGCGGATGTGGCGCTACTTCTCGCCCGCCACCGCACCGCACGACGACGGGACGATGGAGTTCCACGTGCACGCCGTGCGCGGCGGCTGGGTCTCGCGCGCGATCGTCCACCACACCCGGCCCGGCGACGTCTGGCGTATCGGCCCGTCGCTCGGCGCGCTTTCGGTGCACCACACGGAAAGCCGTCCGCTGCTGATGGTCGGCGGCGGCACCGGCGTCGCGCCGCTGCTCGCCCTGCTCGACGACATGTCGCGCTGGAGGAACAATCCGCCGGTGCACCTGTTTTTCGGCGGCCGGAAGCCGGAAGACCTCTACGCCCTCGACGAGCTCCGCGGGCTGGCCGTCACCTGCCCTTGGCTGACGGTGACCCCGGTGACCGAGGAAGGCACCATCACCGGCGGTGACCGCGGCACGCTGGCCACGGCGGTCACGCAGCGCGACGGCTGGAAGGACCGCGACGTCTACGTCGCCGGGTCGCCTTCGATGATCCGCGCGACGATCGCGAAACTGCTCGCCGCCGGCACGGATCTGGCGCGGATCAAATACGACCCCTTCACCCTGGACTGAGCGGGCACTCCGTTCGTATTAGGCCGATCGGCCGTACCACTTGGGCTCGACGCAGCAGTAGGTCAGTGAATCATTGACCGCGGTCACCGGCGGATTTATGGTCTAGACCACATTGCTCCCCATCACGGGAACACCGTCGTTCCATCCCCAGGAGCCGGCATGACCGTCAAAAGCAAGCTCGTGGCAGCCGCCGCCGGTGCGATCCTCGCCCCGATCGCCATCGTCGCCATCCCCCAGGCGGCCAGCGCCCACGGCTACGTGCTGTCCCCGCCCAGCCGCCAGGCGAACTGTGCCCAGGGCAAGGTTTCCGGCTGCGGTGCCATCGTCTACGAACCCCAGAGCGTCGAAGGCCCCAAGGGGCTCCGCAGCTGCAACGGCGGCCTTCCCGGATTCGCCGAGCTCAACGACGAATCGAAGCCGTGGCCCGCCGCCTCGGTCGGCAACAGCGTGACCTTCAACTGGAAGTTCACCGCCTACCACCGGACCACGAACTACGAGTACTACATCGGCGGCACCAAGATCGCCGACATCAGCGGGAACAACTCCGCGCCGAAGGACCCGACGTCGCACACCGTGAGCCTGAACGGCTTCAGCGGCCGCCAGAAGGTGCTCGCCATCTGGAACATCGCGGACACGCCGATGGCCTTTTACAGCTGCATCGACCTGCAGATCGGCGGCGGCAACCCGCCCACCACGAGCAACCCGCCGACCACCAGCAACCCGCCCACGACGTCGAACCCGCCGACCAGCACCAGCAACCCGCCCGCCGGCGGCACCTGGGCGGCCGGGACGGCCTACGCGGTCGGCAGCACGGTGACCTACGGCGGCGCGACCTATCGCTGCCAGCTGGCGCACACCGCGCTCCAGGGCTGGGAACCGCCGAACACCCCCGCACTGTGGACCCGGCAGTGAAGCTGGCCCTCGTTCTCGTCGCCGGTCTCGTGGCCCTCGCGGGCTGCGGGACCGGTGATGGCTCACCGACCACCGCCGGCGGCCCGATCTCCCCGGTCCCCCAATCCGCCGCCGCGGCGTCCGCCGAGTACAACGACGCCGACGTGATGTTCCTGCAGATGATGATCGCCCACAACAACCAGGGCGTTGAGATCGTCAAGCTGGTGAAGGCCAAGCAGGCGCAGAAGCAGGAGCTGAAGGATCTCGCGGCCGCCATCGAGGCGACGCAACAGACCGAGAGCACCGAAATGCGGAACTGGCTGAAGGGCTGGGGCAAACCCGAGACGGGTTCGGCCGATCCGCACGCGCACCACCATCACGGTGGCGACGGGCTCACGGACAAGGGACTGCTCGAAGCACTGTCCAAAAAGGATGGTTCGGAGTTCACCCTCGACTTCGCCGACATCTTCGTCGCGCACCAGCACAACGGGGTCGCGCTCGCGAGGACCGAACTGAAGGATGGCAAGAACCCGCAGGCGAAGGCGCTGGCCCAGCGGATCATGGACTCGCGCACCGGCGAGGTCCAGCAGATCCGGACCCTCGTCCCCGGCCAATAACGCAATTAGTCACCTACTTGCGAGCTTTCCGCCACCGGTTTCGCGTGATCGAAGCCGTAACTCACGTGATTGGAGCCGTCATTCGCGTGACTGGAGCCGTAACTCGTGAGTTACGGCTCCAGTCACGCGAGATACGCCTCCAGTCACGTGAGTTACGGCTCCAGTCACGTCGTCGACTCACGCCGCATTTAGGTGACTAATTGCGGCGTTTGGGCTTCCAGACGACCAGGGCCGTCTGCTGCCGCAGCGGGACGAGGTCCTTGCGGTAGGAGGCGTGCACGGCCGCGGCCGTCTGTTCGGCGGTGAGGTACGCCGCAGTGAGCTCTTCGGTCAGTTCGGCGATGCGCGCCCGGAGGGCGTCGACCTGGTTTTCCAGCTCGATGATCCGCTTGATGCCCGCGAGGTTGACACCGTCCTCTTGGGACAGTCGCTGCACTTCGCGCAGCAACGCGATGTCCCGCATCGAGTAACGCCGTCCACCGCCGGATGTCCGGCCCGGCGACACGAGACCCTGGCGGTCGTAGGACCGCAGGGTCTGCGCGTGCAGGCCGGACAGCTGCGCCGCCACCGAAATGACGAACACCGGCGTCTCCTCGTCCGCACCGTGCGGCAACCCGCCGAACATCGCGCTCACCTGCCTTCGAGAAGTTCGGTGATCTCCGGTCGTGGATCGTGGTCGGCCATGGCCTCGGCGTAGGCCTCCAGCGCTTCACGCGCCTTGTCGTCCAATTTGGCCGGGATGGCCGCCTGCAGGGTGACCAGGAGGTCGCCCTGCGAGCCGTCACGCTTCGCGATTCCCTTGCCGCGCACGCGAAGCACCCGGCCGCTCGCCGTACCTTGCGGCACCTTCAGCGACACCTTGCCCTCGAGCGTCGGCACGGTGATCGTGCCGCCGAGGGCCAGTTCCGCGAAGGACACCGGCACGGCGATCGTCAGGTCGAGGCCCTGGCGCCCGAACAACGCGTGCGGTGCGACGTGCACGCGGACGTACAGATCGCCCGGCTGCGCGCCGCCTCGGCCCGGTTCGCCCTGGCCCGCCAGGCGGATCCGCTGGTCGTCGGCGACGCCCGGCGGGATCCGCACGGTCAGCGTGCGGGTGCGGGTGCTGATGCCCTCGCCCGCGCATTCCGGGCAGGGGTCGTCGATGATCGTGCCGCGGCCGCGGCAGTCGCGGCACGGCTCGGAGAACGCGAACGCGCCCTGGCTCCGGCTGACCAGCCCGCTGCCCTGACAGGTCGAACACGTCCTCGGGGAGGTCCCCGGCTTCGCGCCGTTCCCGCCGCAGGTGGAGCAGGTCGCCGGGCTCGACAGCCGCAGCGGCAGGGTCGCGCCCTTGACCGCCTCGGTGAAGTCGATCCGGACGTCGGTCTCCACGTCCGAGCCGCGCTGCGGCCGGTTCGCGGTGGCACCGGCCGCCCCGCCGCGGCGGCCGAAGAGACCGCCGAGGATGTCGCCGAGGCCGCCGAAACCGCCCTGCTGCTGGCCTGCCTGGCCGAAGATGTCGCCGACGTCGAAACCGCCGCTGCCACCGCCGCCGCCCGGGAAGCCGAAGCCGCCGGGACCGCCGGAGCCGAAGAGGCGGCGAGCCTCGTCGTACTCCTTGCGCTTGGCCGTGTCGGACAGTACGCCGTACGCCTCGGAGACCGCCTTGAACTTCTTCTCGGCCTCCGCGTTGCCCGCGTTGGCGTCGGGGTGGTTCTCCTTGGCCAGCTTGCGATAGGCCTTCTTGATCTCGTCCGCGGTGGCGTCGGAGGAGACGCCCAGCTCACGGTAGAAGTCCTTACCGATCCATTCCCGTGCACTCACCGAACGTCTCCTCCTTTCACGCCGTATCGCCGATCAGCGGTTGTTCTCATCGAAAAGTTCGCCCTCGAGCGGCAGCTCGCCGCCGACGGGCGGGTCCACCGGGGCGTCCTGCGCCGCCGACGCGGGTGCCGGAGCGGCACCCGGCTCGTGGTCGGTGACCCCGACCAGCGCCGCGCGCAGCACGCGTTCGCCGAAGCGGTAACCGCGGCGCATGACCGTGGTGACCGTCGGCCCGGCGACATCCGGCGACGTGCTGTGCTGGACGGCCTCGTGCACGCTCGGGTCGAAGGGCTCGCCCTCCGCGCCGAACGGCTCGAGCCCCGACCGCTGCAGGCTCCCGACCAGCTTCTCGCCGACCGCCTTGAAGGCGCCCGTCAGATCGCCGTGCTGCTCCGCGCGCTCGAGGTCGTCGAGCAGCGGGAGCAGGTCACCGACGACCGACGCCTTCGCGCCGGCGACGACCTGCTCGCGGTCACGGTCGACGCGCTTGCGGTAGTTGGCGTACTCCGCCTGGAGGCGCTGGAGGTCGGCGGTGCGTTCCGCCAGCTCCTTCTCCAGCCCGGTCGCCACCGACACCGAGTCGTCCACAATGGACTCCCCGAGGCCGGGGCCCGCGTGTGCCGCGGGCTCCGGCTCCGTCGGGACAGCCTGCTCTTCGGCAGGAGCGGCGTGCTTCGGACCGTCCTTGGGTTCGGCCTCCGGGGCGGCCGAGCGGACCTCACCGGTCAGCGGATCGATCCGCCTGCGGTCCCGCACGACCACCGGTTCGTCCGGGCCCCGGCCCTCGGTTTCGTCGTAGCGTCCCGTCACTTCTTGTCCTTCTCGTCCTCTTCGACGATCTCGGCGTCGACGACGTCGTCGGCCTTGGCCTGCGAACCCGTGCCCGCACCCGCGGTCCCGGTCGCGCCTTCACCGGCGGCGGCCTCATCGGCGGCGTTGCCGGCCGCGTTGGCGTAGAGCGCGGTGCCCAGCTCCTGCGAAGCGGTGTTCAGCTTCTCGATGGACTCGCGGATCTTCGCCGAGTCGGTGCCCTTGAGCGCCTCGTTGGCCTCGTCGATCGCGGACTTCACCTTGCCCTTGAGCTCGTCGGGCAGCTTGTCCTCGTTGTCCTTGACGAACTTCTCGGTCTGGTAGACCAGCGTCTCCGCCTGGTTGCGGGTCTCCGCCTCCTCGCGGCGCTGCTTGTCCTCCTCGGCGTGCGCCTCGGCGTCCTTGACCATGCGCTCGATGTCGTCCTTCGGCAGCGCGGAGCCACCGGTGATCGTCATCGACTGCTCCTTGTTCGTGCCGAGATCCTTCGCGAGGACGTGCACGATGCCGTTGGCGTCGATGTCGAAGGTGACCTCGATCTGCGGCACGCCACGCGGGGCGGGCGGGAGACCGGTCAGCTCGAACATGCCGAGCTTCTTGTTGTGCGCCGCGATCTCGCGCTCACCCTGGAACACCTGGATCTGCACCGACGGCTGGTTGTCGTCCGCGGTGGAGAAGATCTCCGAACGCTTGGTCGGGATCGTGGTGTTGCGCTCGATGAGCTTGGTGAACACGCCACCCTTGGTCTCGATGCCCAGCGAAAGCGGGGTCACGTCGAGCAGCAGGACGTCCTTGACCTCACCCTTGAGCACACCGGCCTGGAGCGCGGCGCCGACGGCGACGACCTCGTCCGGGTTGACGCCCTTGTTCGGCTCGCGGCCGCCGGTCAGCTCCTTGACCAGGTCCGACACGGCGGGCATGCGGGTGGAACCACCCACGAGCACGACGTGGTCGATGTCGCCGACGGCGACACCGGCGTCACGGATGACGTTGTTGAACGGCTTGCGGGTGCGCTCGAGCAGGTCCGAGGTGATCTTCTGGAACTCGGCGCGGGAGAGCTGCTCGTCGAGGAACAGCGGGTTCTTGTCCGCGTCCACGGTGATGTACGGCAGGTTGATGCCCGCCGAGTTGGAGCTGGAGAGCTCGATCTTCGCCTTCTCGGCGGCCTCACGGATGCGCTGGAGCGCCATCTTGTCCTTGGTGAGGTCGATGCCGTTGGACGACTTGAACTTGTCGACCAGCCAGGTGACGATCCGCTCGTCCCAGTCGTCACCGCCGAGGTGGTTGTCACCGGAGGTCGCGCGGACCTCGACGACACCCTCGCCGATCTCCAGCAGCGAGACGTCGAACGTACCGCCACCGAGGTCGAAGACCAGGATGGTCTGTTCCTTCTCGCCCTTGTCCAGGCCGTACGCCAGCGCCGCCGCGGTGGGCTCGTTGACGATGCGGAGCACGTTCAGGCCGGCGATCTGCCCGGCCTCCTTGGTGGCCTGCCGCTGCGCGTCCTCGAAGTAGGCGGGGACGGTGATGACCGCGTCGGTGATGGTCTCGCCGAGGTACGCCTCGGCGTCGCGCTTGAGCTTCATCAGCACGCGGGCGCTGATCTCCTGCGAGGTGTACGCCTTGCCGTCGATCTCGGTCTTCCAGTCGGTACCGACGTGCCGCTTGACCGACCGGATGGTGCGGTCGACGTTCGTCACGGCCTGGTTCTTCGCCGGCTGGCCGGTCAGCACTTCGCCGTTCTTGGCGAAGGCGACGATGGACGGGGTGGTGCGTGAACCTTCCGAGTTGGCGATGACCGTCGGCTCGCCGCCCTCAAGGACAGCGACGACCGAGTTGGTCGTGCCGAGGTCGATGCCGACCGCTCGCGCCATGGTGTGATCCTCCTGCTAGTTTCGTGACCTGCACGTTCTCGCTCACCTTGAGCGGGATCAACGCAAGTTGTATCGGGCCGGTGCGGCTTCCGTCAAGCCGGACTTGAGCCGACCGCACTCAACCTTGTATCCGGCTCAACGAGCGGCACGGGCGTCTTGTTCCCGGGCTACCGGCAGACCGTGCCCGGAGCGGGTGTGACGCCGCTCACCAGGTATTTCACCTCTTGGGTGCGCACGCAGGCGGAGTTCAGCAGCCCCGTGTGCCCGTACCCGGCGTCGACGAGCAACGTCGAGTTCTCGATGTTCCGCGCGAGCCCCTTCGCCCACACGAGCGGCGTCGCCGGGTCGTGTTCTCCACCGACCACGAGGATCGGCGCCGCACCCGAGATCTTCTGCGGCCGCGGCAGGTACTCCGAGGGCACCGGCCAGCCCGCGCACCCGCTCGCGAAGTCCCAGAACTCCGAATACCGCCAACTGTGCGGCGCGAGGGTCTTCACCAGGCCCTGCATCGCCCTCATGTCAGGGTAGGAGGTGAACGGCGAGCCGAAGTCGTGGCAGCCGATCGAGCGGTACGCGCCGTAGGACGGGTCCAGCTGGGCGTACGGCAACAGCCCGTCCGCGTTCCCCGCTGTCGCGGCCTCGATGCCCTTCGCCACGTCCGGCCAGAACGCCGGCAGGATCAACCCGCCGTAGACACCGGCCGCGATCTCCTCGGCGGTCACGTTCCGCCCCAGTTGCTTCGATGGCACGCCGCCGGGCGTCCGCATGAGCTTGTCGTAGGTGGCGAGAACGTCCTTGGCGCGAAGCACGCAGTCGGAAGACGTCTTGCACCAGTTCGCGAAGTCGTTGAGCGCGCCCTCGGTCGCGATGGCCTCGTCGAGGATCGCCTGCCGCGTCGGCCGGGAGTGGTCGATGGCGCCGTCGAGCACCATCGTCCTGACGCGCTTCGGGTACTTCTCCGCATACACGGCGCCGAGTTCGGAACCGTAGGAGACACCGAGCCAGTTCACCTTCGGCTCGCCGAGGGCGACCCGGATCGCTTCGATGTCGTCGGCGGCGCGCCAAGTGTCCACAGAGGACAAAGCGGGCCCTGTCCTCTTGAGACACTCGTTGCCGGAGGCGCGGTTGTGCGCGATGAGCTTGTCGTAGTCCGCGCGGTTCCGCGGGAGACGGCTGATCGCCGGGTCGTGCAGGTTCGGCGCGCAGCTGATCGCGGGCCTGCTTTCCCCGACGCCACGCGGGTCGAACCCGATGACGTCGAACCGCTGCCGCACTTCGGCCATCTCCGGTTGATCCAGCGCGAACCCCCGGCCGCCGTACTTGAGCACGGTGACGCCGGCACCGCCCGGCCCGCCCGGGTTCGTCAGCAGCGAACCGACGCGGCGGGCGGGATCGGTCGCCGGCAGTTTCGCCAATGCGATGGAAAAGCCGCCGCTCACCGGAAGGTTCGCGCATTCCAGCGTCGGCGCGTACTCGGTCGCGCACGGCTTCCAGTCGATCCCGGGCGCGGCGGACGCGGGCACCGCGGAAAGCGGAAGCAGGGTCAGCGCGGTGATCGCGGCAAGGGTCTTCATGCGTGCTTCACCGTGATCGAGCCGGTGCCGGACTGGAGGTCGAGGACGTTCGCCGAAGCCTGGTCCTGCCGGACGCCGCCGGTCTCGACCTTGCCGACCTCCGCCTTCGCGCGCACCTGGTACGCGCCGTCGGGCACGGTGACGACGACCTTGCCGACCTCGGCGTTCGCGGTGACCGCGCCCGGTTTCGCGAGGCCGACCTCGATGTCACCGATGCCGGTGTGCAGGTTGACCGGCCCGGACGTGCTCAGCACCTTCAGGTCGCCGACGTCACCCTTCAGATCGACCGAAGTGGCGCGGGCGAGCGTGATCTTGCCGGTGCCGATGGACCCGGAGATCGCCAGCTCGCGCGGCACCACGACGTCGTAGTCCACGCCACACTGCTTGCAGCCGCCGAGGACAAGCGTGCCGTTCTCGACGCTGTACGTCTTGCCCGGGTTCTTGCCCGTGTACGTCACTTCGCGGCGCAGCGAGACCGGTGCGCCGTCCTCGACCCGGAGCGTGACCGCGCCGACCGGGACGTCCACCCGGATCGCGGTGACCTGCTCGGTGACGGGCGCGCCGTCGCTCAGCTTCTCGTGGCTTTCGGTGGTGCAGCCGACGATCCCGAAGGCGGTCAGCGCGCCGAGAGCGAGCGCGCCGAGGACGCGCTTCTCTGTGGTTCCCATGAAAAAGTGTTCCCCCGATGAATTCCGTCAGGCCGCTTTGACCTTGACGCTTCCGCTGTCGGTGTTGAGATCGAGCTTGTGCTGGGCCGAACCGGACTGGTTCACGTCGATGTCGCGGCGGCCGCTGTCGCTGGCGCCGGTGACGTTGTAGTCGCCGGCCGGGACGGTGACCTCGACCGAACCGCTGTCGGTCTGCGCGATGACGTCGGCGCCCTTGATCAGTTCGAGCTCGATGCGGCCGCTGTCGGCGCGGACTTCGACGTTGCCGCCGAGCCGCTCCCCCTTGATGGCGCCGGACGACGCCCGCACGGTGACGGCCTGTCCGATGTTCGCCAGTTCCACGCGCCCGGAATCCGACCGCACCTTCACGGTGCCCGGCACGTCGCGCACCTCGACCCGGCCGGAGTCGACCGTGACGTCCACAGTGGACACTCCGGCGATGTCGAGCGCCCCCGAGTCCAGGCTGCCCGTGACCGGGACGCCCGCCGGGACCACCACGTCGTAACGGACCTCGCAGTTGCTGCCGCAGCCGGCGAGGACCAGGGTGTCGCCGTCCACGCGGAACGAGTCGCCCGGTTTGTTCCAGCGGTACTCGAACTCCTGGTGGACCCGGACCGGCCCCTCGCCGGTGCGGATCTTGACGCCACCCTCGTCGTTCTCGATCCGCACGCTCCGGATCGGCTGGGTCACCTCCGCGGTGGCCTCCGCGTCGGACGGCCACCACCAGCCGAGGCCGGTGAGGACACCGACGCCGATCAACGCGATGCCTCCGATCGCGAGGAGTGGGCGCGCCATGGTCTTGAGTCCCTCCAGAGCAGGTTTCGTGTAGCTCGACGCTAAGGGCAGCACGGCGGGATGGACATAGGGGTAACCCCCGGAATCGTCCCTGATCCCGCACCGGGGTCCTCGGGGTCCTAGGTGCTGTCCTGCGAGTCATGTTCGCGGTCTCCGCGCCCAGGTGGCCCCTGACGGCACGGGCGGACGCGGCCGAGTACGACCCGGTACGAGGCCGATCCACCCGCACCGCCAGGAACCACCTGGATCACGAAGCCCATCGAACAGACTCACAGGACAGCACCTAGCCTGGCTTCGTCATCGGTTCCACGATCAGGAGGACGCATGCCGCAGGCACCCGATCCGTACGACTTTCTGCC